>JACMRM010000256.1 GCA_014376445.1 Bacteriovorax sp.
ATGCTAAAAATATCATCGTAGGCTTTGCTTCAGTTGGTGGAATTAAAATCGGGATTGTTGCTAATCAGCCTGCTGTTTTAGCTGGGGTTTTAGATATTGCTTCATCTGAAAAAGCTGCACGCTTTGTTCGATTCTGTGATGCATTTGATATTCCAATTCTTACGCTTGTTGATGTTCCAGGATTTTTACCAGGAACGAATCAAGAGTTTGGTGGGATCATTAAACACGGATCAAAACTTCTTTATGCTTATTCAGAGGCGACTGTTCCACTTATTTCAATTATCACTCGTAAATCATACGGTGGTGCTTATTTAGTTATGGCATCAAAACATATTAAGACTGACGTGAACCTGGCTTACCCGACTGCAGAAATTGCAGTAATGGGAGCTGAGGGTGCAGTTAATATTATTAACCGTGCAGATCTGGAAGGGTTAACTGGAAAAGCTTTTGACGATAAAAAAGCACAGTTGATTGCTGACTATGAAGAGAAGTTTGCTAATCCGTATAGAGCGGCTGAACTTGGATTCATGGATGCAATTATTCTTCCGGAAGAAACTCGTAAGAGAGTTTATGAATACCTGATTGCTCTTAAAAATAAGAAACAGGAAAAACCTAAACGTAAACACGGGAACATCCAACTATGAGTAAGATTACTTCTGGAAATAAAAGAATTCTTATCATTAATCGTGGAGAGATTGCTGCACGTATCGCGAAAGCGTGTCGTGAATTAGGTCACACTGCTGTTGGTGTCTGGACTGATAACGAAGTTCAGGCAAAACATCTTGAAGTGTGTGATGAATGGGTAAGACTTCCAGGGTCTACTAATGCTGAGACTTATTTAAACATTCCGAATATTTTAAGTGTTTGTAAAAAATATAATATCGATGGTGTTCATCCGGGATACGGATTTTTATCAGAGAACACTGAGTTTTCTCAGGTTTTAGTTGATAATGGTATTGTTTGGATTGGGCCGCATCCGGAAGCTGTAAGAGTTATGGGTGATAAAGCTGTTTCAAAAGAATTTGCTAAGAAAGTTGGGATGCCGGTTGTTCCGGGTTCTATTGGAGCGGTAAAAACAATTGAAGAAGCGATTAGAATCGGTAGCGAAATTAAATATCCTATTCTACTAAAAGCAGTTGCTGGTGGTGGTGGACGTGGGATGCGTACTTGTTTCAATGAGCAAGATGTTAGAGATAACTTCGAAGCGGTTGGAAGAGAAGCGGCGTCTGCGTTTAAGAATGGAGATCTTCTTGTTGAAAAATTTATTGTAAATCCTCATCATATTGAAGTTCAAATTTTAGCGGACAGAAAAGGGAATGTGTTTCACTTTTTCGAACGTGAGTGCTCTATTCAACGTCGTCACCAGAAGATCGTTGAAGAGGCACCATCGCCATTTATTGGTGATGATGAAGAATTACGTCAACGTGTATGTATGTCAGCTGTAAAACTCGCTAAAGCGATCAATTACGATTCGGCCGGTACTGTTGAGTTAATCATGGGTGAGAATAAAGAATTTTATTTTCTTGAGATGAATACACGTATTCAGGTTGAGCATCCGATTACCGAAGAAATTACGGGAATCGATTTGATCGTTTGTATGATCCAATCGGCCTTTGGTGATGATCTTGGTATTCCTTCGCAGGAATGGATTAAGAGAACAGGGCATGCGATTGAATGTCGTATTTGTGCTGAAGATCCAATTACTATGCTTCCAGCTCCAGGAACTGTTACAGGGTGTGAGACGAATTTTCCTCAGGGAACTCGTTTTGATAACTGTTTATATAAAGGTCTTCATGTAACTCCGGATTTCGATCCTATGGTTGGAAAGCTAGTTGTTAAAGGGATTCTTAGAGAAGTTGCGATCAGAAAAATGAGAGCGGCGCTTGATGGATTACTTCTTGAAGGATTAAAGACTAACATTCCCCTTCATAAAGTGATTATGAGAAATGAAGTTTTCATCGCTGGAAAATACTCTACTAACTTCATTGCAACAGAGAAGCCTCAGGAGCAAGTTAAGACTGATATGAACTTCACTTCGATTTATAAGCAAATTGCGGGGATTGAAGCTAGAAGAATGGGGTTATAATGAGAACATATTTAATTGATAACGATAAGAATGAATATATCGTAGATCTTACGAAAACCATTACTCACTCTGCTGAGATGGTTGAGTTTGAATTTAGAACGATTAAGGATCAAAAAGAACTTAACAAAGAAACAATCTTTGTTAGAAAACTTGCTGATCAGTACTTTGCTTCAACTGATGGTGTGAGATGGAATAAGCTTGCTCGTCAGGATTCACCAGGGATTATGCTAAACGTGGATAGAGTTTTTAAACTTTATCGCGGGTACAAGCCTTCTTCGCTTGGTGGAGGCGATGAAGGTGGATTATTTACTCAGATGCCTGGCAAGGTTGTTAAAATTAATTGTAAAGTCGGTGATAAAGTTACAAAAGGTCAGACGCTTTTAATTCTTGAAGCTATGAAAATGGAAAACGAGATTAAAGTCGGGACGAATGGAGTTGTTAAAGCGATTCACGTTAAAGCTGGGGATACACTGGACAATGGGATTTTAATGATTGAAGTTGAAGCTAACTCAAAATAATTTTTTTTATTATTTAAAGAGTTGAAAAGCAATGTCTACTGAGGCGCCTAAAAAAGTTCGAGTTAATTCTTCTAGCCAGGGAAAAAAGTTATAGTGGATTGGTTAAGACTTAATGTTTCAAATTTATGTAACTTTAAATGTCCTAATTGTCATGTATTTGAATTAGGAGAAAATAACTTACCCAGCAGAGTTATGTCTAAAGAAGTTTTTGTTGATTCGATTGAGCAATTCGTTACTTTAATGGATCAAAAAAATCATAAGGAAACGAAGGTTTCAATTTATGGTGGAGAAACTCTTGCCAATAAAAAAGTTATTAAAGAATGTATCCTTTTATTTGGAAGTGAATACAAAAAAATTAAACTACATTGGATAATTAATACTAATGGCAGTCTTCTTAAAGAAGAAGATGTCATATTTTTTAAAGACAATAATGTTGAAATACATATTAGTGTTGATGGCCAGGAAGATATTCATAATATTTCACGCCCTACCCATAAAGGTAAGGGAACATTTCACATGGTCGTTCCAGCATTGGAGCTAATTCGAAAATACCAACCTATTGCTCAGCTTAATAGTTACATGATGCCTTCAAATTATTTGCACTTAAAAGATATTGTGGATATCGCAGAAAAATATGACATTAAAAGAATATATCTCGATCAATTTTATAATTTAGATATGATTTCTCATCAAGTTGGCATGGATAAATACCGTGAAGTATATTTCTATGCCTTGATGAAAAAAATTCAAATTACAGGGCCTTGGGCAAAAATTGTAAAATTGCACCAAGGTTTTTTTAAAAAACGCGATATCTTAAAAGATCAATTATCAGTTGAAGTAAATATCGATGGAACTTTTTACTTTCCAATTAGCATCGACTCAAAAAAAGAAATGAGAAATATAAAAGACTTAAATTCTTTCTTTGATAATGGTGGCTGGGAAAGAGTCATTGAACAGATGAAGAAAAAAATTGATCAAAAATGTGACGGATGCTCTATCGTAGATCAATGTTATGGCACTGCTGTTCAGCAAGTTCAGTATCACATCAGCAACAAAGCCGATACTGAAGTGAGTTGTAATTTTTTTAGAGATTGGTGTAACTTTTTAATGAGGCCAGTACAATTTAAAAATTTTGAAAATTTTGAAGTCATCTCTTTGGTCAATCTAGACAATGCAGATGAAATGTTTGAAAAAATTTCATCTGGCATTTTGATGCTTGAAGAAAAATTATGGAAATTAAAATCAAAAATAATTTTTAATATAATGGAATTCCCGGAAGAGCTTAAGGCCATATCTGGGCAATATAATTTACCAGCTTGGGTAAGGGCAACGACCAGCGGAGAAACATTGTTTTATCATGTTGGAACTGAGCTTACACCAGCTCTGGTGCATGAATTAACTCACTTATTTATTGCTCAGAAAAAATTTCAAATTCCTGGTTGGATGATTGAAGGAATTTGTGAGTGGACTCAGGATTCTAGTGTCGATTTATTTTTAGTTAAAAAAGCTATGGGTGAAAAAGATCTTTTCGCTTTAATTAATAAATTAAAAAATGAAAATTTTTCTTTAATAGATTTAGATAAAAAAAAGCCGTTCGAAAACCCCTTGTACATCCAGGCAAAAGGATTTGTTAGCTTTTTACATGGAGAATTAGGGCAAGAGCAGTTTAGCTTAATGTTGAACAATACAATCTCTTATGATCTGCGAGAGTCGCTACAGAAACTTAATTTAAAAAAATTAGATCAGTATATTGCTGAATTTCAAATCTTGGTTTCATCACAAATGTTGGTGAGCAATGGCTAAGAAAAATATATGGACAATCCCATTAAATAAAATTCCAGATGATATGACAGTTCATCAATATATATTACAGTTCACTGATATAAAAAATAAAATAGAACAGTTTAAAGCACGGCCACAACCGGACTATCTGGAATTACCTTTTAATTTTGAATTTGAAGATTTGGTAAAATCTGTAAAAGAAGGAATAGATCAATTTGGGTTATATAGTTTTTCATATAATAACGGCTTAAAAGATATTTTAGATAATTCATATATTTCATCATCATTAACATGGAATCCTAAAGCTATTGATAAAATATCAGACAATCCTCATATGGCAACTCTCGGGTCTTCAATTTTAGATTCAGGATCTGCCTCTGTTTATGAGGGCAAAAAAAATTTAAAAAATACATATAATGACAGTTACTCATTTAAAGAAAGAACTCCACTTGCCAATCATGCAAATATAAAAAAATTAATGAATACTTTTAAAAGAACGATTATTAGATCAAGAATATCCATGATTGTTGCGGGCAAAGAAATTTCTACAAAAGGGAACTTTACCTGGCATAACGATGAAGAAATTTATATTAACTTGCGAGTGAATATTCCGATTCAGACATCTCCTAATTATTTTATACAAATACTGAATAGTACGGTCGATGATAATCTTAAGATTACAGAATTTGAGTTGAAAAAAAACTTTGCTTATGTTTATGATAGCCATAAATATCATCAGGCCTATTGTAAAAAATTAGATTCTTTAGACCGAATTAATCTTATTTGTGGGGTCTCGCCTTGGTTTGATTTTGATCCTGATGAACAGGCCTGGTGCTCGAATGAATTTTATGGAGAAATGCATCCGTTCGATATGTTTGCCAAAGGGTTAATTACAACTACTGTTTCTTCTGCTTAAGGTCAGAGTCCTTGTAATTATCGAAAAGGATAAAGAAACAAGTCCTTAAATGTAAAATTCACTTTGTCTTTAACACCGAAATTTTCCTCATAGTTCTCATTAAAGCTGCTAGTCCCAAAAACAATATCCCATAAAGGGAAAATAGTAGCGAAATTCTTAGCTTCCCCCGAGCCGACTTTTAAATGATGTAGTCTATGAAATTTGGGTGTGACTAAAATATACTTTAGAAATTGCAAATCACCTTTATATGATGAATGTACAAAACAATCATAAATAACTCTAAAAGTAAGTAATGTTGAAGCTACCTCAGCAAATTTAAATCCCAGTAAAATTGTAGGCAAAAAAACAAAAATGCGGTCAAGGAAGGTACTAACAGGATGACCTCTAAAACGTGACTGCCATTCAAGTTTTTCTGTCGTGTGATGAACTTTGTGAAAACGCCAAACGACTTTTACCTCATGTCTTAATCGGTGTGACCAGTATTGTAAAAAATCATTAAGCAGAAAGAATACAAAGAACTTTAAATAGAGATTCAAGTCGGAAATATAGTTTATAAATTCATCAAGTCGGGTATTCGCAAAAAAATTTGTCTGATTTAAAAATCTTACGATCCACACGAGTGTTAGCAATGTAATAATATCGGTTATAATTGCATTAAAAATTGCAAAGTGAAAATCGACTCTATAAGGGTCAATGAGAGATGAAAGATACTCATTTTTCATCTGAAAGTAGCTGGACATTAAAAGATAGGCCAATATGAAGGCGACTAATTTGTTTTGAGGTCTTTTTAAGAAATCTATAACACTTTGAAATTGGCTTTCTGGTAGTTCTTCACTAGGTGCAAATCGTTTTAATCTGCAACTTATAGCTATTTGCTGAAAATACTGTTTTCTACAT
>JACMRM010000257.1 GCA_014376445.1 Bacteriovorax sp.
TTACTGATGCAACTGATCCAGCAGAAGAGAAATGTGTCTTAAGTCCATCTTCAGTAGCAGTGTAAGGAAGATTTCCAACGTACAATTTAGCGGCCATAAAAAAACTCCAAAAAAGGGTCAAAAGTCGGGTAAAGGCTTAGGACCAAAGTAACTATTAGACCATAGGTATAACACAACTCATATTTCGGGCAAACAAAAAATGCATAAATTTGCTCGCAGCACTTTGCGCCATCGAACATCTTCCATTAAACTTTAAAGGAAAACTTTTTTAAAGAGGATTTTATGGATAAAATTTGGCTAAAAAGCTATCAATCGGGCATCCCGGCGACGATTGAAGATCAGATAGAAAAGTACCGATCTTTGGGGGATCTGCTGGAAGAAAGCTTTAGTAAATTCTCCCAAAACCAGGCCTTCAACTGCATGGGGAAAGGCCATACTTATCAAGAAGTTGATCAGCTTTCACAGCAGTTTGCCAGCTACCTTCAAAACGATTTAAAACTTCAGAAGGGCGACCGCGTCGCGTTGATGATGCCAAACATTCTTCAATACCCCGTAGCACTTTTTGGTATTCTTCGCGGTGGATTCGTCGCAGTAAACGTCAACCCGCTGTATACGGCACGCGAACTTCAGCATCAGCTAAAGGATTCTGGCGCCAAGGCCATTATTATTTTCGAAAGTGGCTGTGCGACTCTTCAGTCGGTCCTGGATAAAACGGACATTAAACATGTGATCACAACTAACATCGGTGACATGCTAGGATTTCCAAAATCATTGATTGTAAATCTTGTAATTAAAAAAGTTAAGAAGATGGTTCCTGCGTGGAATATACCGAACGCAAAAAATTTCGTGACTGAACTGAGTCGCGGTCAGGCGAAAAATTTCAAGAAACCTGAATTGAAGCCGGCCGATATTGCTTTTTTACAGTATACCGGCGGAACAACAGGTGTGGCGAAAGGTGCAATTCTCACTCATCGAAATATGATTGCGAATATGTGTCAGGCGCGCGCATGGCTTTCACCTGCGATCAGTATTGGAAGTGAAACAATTATCTCTCCACTTCCGCTTTATCATATTTTTTCCTTAACTGTTTCTTTCATCTTCGCTTCTGTCGGTGGAAATAATGTTCTTATCACCAACCCGCGCGATATGGGTGGCTTCATTAAAGAAATTAAGAAATGGAAATTCACTGTCATCACCGGAGTGAATACTTTATTCAACGGGCTTCTAAATAATGCAGAATTTGCAACAGTGGATTTTTCTCACATGAAACTTTCAGTGGGAGGCGGTATGGCCGTGCAGAAAGCTGTAGCTGAAAAATGGAAAAAAGTTACCGGTAAAACGTTAATTGAAGCTTATGGTTTAACTGAAACATCTCCTGCTGCCTGCGTGAATCCATTGAACATAAAAGAGTTTAACGGGTTTATCGGACTTCCAATTTCTTCAACTGATGTTGTTATAAAAGATGACAACGATAAGACTCTTCCAGTCGGTGAGACCGGAGAGATTTGTATTAAGGGACCGCAAGTTATGCCCGGGTATTGGAACCGCGATGATGAAACAGCAAAAGTTATGACTGCAGATGGTTTTTTTAAATCGGGAGATATCGGGATCATGAACAGCGATGGATTTATTAAAATCGTCGATCGTAAAAAGGATATGATTCTCGTGTCGGGGTTTAATGTTTATCCGAATGAGATTGAAGATGTTGTAGCGACTCACCCGAAAGTTTTTGAAGTGGCCGCCATCGGTATTCCGGATGAGAAGTCGACTGAAGCTGTGAAGCTTTTCATTGTTAAAAAAGATGAGAGTTTAACTGCTGAAGAAATTATTGCATTTTGTAGAACTCAACTTACGAGTTACAAAATTCCTAAGACGGTTGAGTTTAGAACTGAACTTCCGAAAACGAATGTTGGGAAAATTTTAAGAAAAGATTTAAGACAATAATATTATGAGGGCTTATGAATTACTTCGTAAGCTCGTTTATCTCCACCTCAACAACACTAGAATGCTCTTCTGAAGCTTTCACAGCTTCTTCCTCAGTGCGTTCAACCTGAACAGCATGAGAGTCACGATCTTCCGTTACAACTGGATTTCCGACGATTGAAAAATATCTTTCAAAACCAATTCCAGCTGCCACAGTGACACCGGCACCGATAGACGCCTGCTTAACAGTAATGCTACTGATTTTTGCGTAAATGCGTTTAAAAATTCCTATTTTTTCAGGCTCATTCGCATTGTTGAGCGGACGATTCTGAATGAAGGCATTCACAACTTCCTTAAATTTTAAAACCGGGTTCTGAACAAATTTTTTGTAAGCGACGTCAATCTTTGAAAGTGCTGCAATTTCTCTGATGAAAACTTTGTTGGTAATTCTGTAAACACCATAAGTTGTCGGCTGCAGTTCAGGCTGTTTAATTAAAGTATTTAATTTTTCTAGCTCTTTCGTCATGTCTTCAGTCGGTGACTGATTATTTTTCAGAGCGTACTCAAACTCTCTTTGAACGATTGTCATCATATCATTAAGAGCGGCCTGTCTAATAATTCTGTCTTTGATTTTTCCATTCTTTAAAAGTGTTCCATCGAATTCTTTCAGTTCAGTTTTTAATTTTTTGATCTGGAAGTTCAGGTCTTTATCGCTCCTTCTTAAAGTCACAACTTCATCAACGAAATGTCCGCCTCTTTTTACCGAGAGTTTTATGTCGCGGGAGTCTTCTTTCAGTTTTAATTTTTTAAGCAGAGTTAAATTATATTGGAGCGAGATTCGCTCTTCCAGTAATTGATCGACTTCAGTCTGATAGTTTTCATATGACTTGATCCATGACTGAACCAGTTCATAATTCTTAACTACACCTTCTTCAGGAACAGAATCGGCCGGGATTTTATCAGTAACGACTTTAAAATATTTCTGGGCAGCAGGAACAACATCTTCATCGCTGAAAATATAGAAAGCCGGATATTTATTGCTATTCCAGTTTTTAATGGATTTATTCAACGAAATACGGGCGCGGTTAAGCCAGTTCATACTTGGATGTTCAACCGTTACAAACTTATTGGTGAAGGTTATAAGCTTTTTATCAGCGAGTGCTTTTTCAAGATCCTGTTGATAGTTATCTTTTAAGAAAAGACTTTGGGCCAGTTCATTACAAGTTGTCGGTTCGGCGGCCGGTTCGCGGTCATGTGAAAACTTACCTGGCATTGTTGAGCAGGATGAAATCATCATGAGAGCGCATAAAAAAATTGGTTTCTTGAAAAACATATCAATCTTGTCGGTTAATCTGTAAATAAGTTTAGCCCTTATTTCTTTCTAACTTATTGAATTTTTAATCTCTAAAGTAATGCCCGATAATTCCGATACAGTATTGATTTTTATTATCTTTATATATCCGTGCGGAGTTGAGTTATGCGTTTTACGACGAGTTTATTGATTTTTTGTCTTCTCGCGCAATCATGTTCGATGAACTTCAATAACTGGGGAAGGGCCCCTTCATCAGTAGCAGACTTTGATGGACTGGTCGCAAAGATGAAAAATTTTAAAGGCCGCGTGATTGGTACCGAGCAGGTTGCAACTTGTTCTAAAGAGCAGGTGGATGAAGACTTTAAAAAGCTCATGGCTTCAGTAAAAAAAGATTCATGTTCTCAGGATAATTTTTCTCTGGATAAAGAAGAGTTCGCACAGAAGGCATGTCCTAAGAAAAAAATAGAAGGATACTTTGATAAAATTGTAAAAGTGACGATTGGTGAGGAAAAAAGTAAAAAAAATCTTTCTTTTTTCCAGAATAAAATTGATCCGCAATTCCTTGCGTTTCAAAAAGAAGCCAATAATTTTTTAAAGCTTGCGAGTGCGAATTTGCATAATGAATCCTTCACACCAGCAGACCGTGCTCAATTGGTCGCTGACTATGTAGAAAACGTTGTTCTTCCGATGAGAGACGTGGTCGTTATCATGCGTTCATATCTGCCTAAAGAAGATGACGGTAAAGTTATCTATGAAGCTCTTCAGCCTTATCTGACACCTGCTTTTGTAAAAAGCCTTGATACAACTGAGCTGGGATTAATTACACAGGGGCCGAACCCGGGATCGACTCCGTTTTATATGGAGATTACTTCTGCTGATAACGGTACTTATAGACTGACTTTTTCAGCATCAGATGTTGTCAGACGTGATGTTATTACTTTATTAAAAGCACCCACAGCAAAGAACTATGTCATCGCACTTAAATGGATGACTCTTCATATGATGCTTTCGCAAGTGTATTTATATGAGACTATTTTAGGAAACAAAGCAGATATTGCGATTCCAAATTCATGCCAGACACATTTTAATGGCAATATGCCTTCTAAGTTTAAATTTAATTATGAAGATGGTGTGGGAGAACAGTTTCTCAATAATATACTTGCAAGTCATGGTCTTACATATAAAGAAGATGACAGCTCATATCTCGATTACTACATCGACAATGTTAATAAAGATCCGACAAAAGAAGGGTATAGCGGTTTAGTTCCATTTGAAAACTACAAGAATGCTCTGAAGAGTGCAGAAGGTTCAGGGCCTGCAGCGCTTGAGCCGAACTTTGATGACATTGCTCATTTTCAGCCGATCATGCAGACTAAACTTGGTGAAGCACAAAGTGCATTCAGAGGCAAAGTTAAAGGGCATAATGTGACTTACGCCGGTTATGAAATTTTCCAGAAAATGTTGGGAGATTTTCCTGCTGATGAAATTGCAGAAATTAAATTAAGCAGCGGTGAAGTGAAGCAGATTTATCCAGGCAAACAAAATCTTTCTCCCTACGTGCTGGAAGTTATGCAGGCCAGCGGTCTTCTTGATTATTCGCAGCTAATTACTGAAAAAATGAAAAAAAAGTTTATCGGGAAACAAGTCGTGATTGATTTTCCCTCAATGTACTCTTCACCAGTATGGAGAGATTGGAGCTTAAGATATTTAGCAGACACAATTTATCAGCAAAAGGATGTTTCAGCTAACTCGTCTATATACAATACAATTAAAACCGGCTGTATGATGGGAAGCCGTCGCGGACCGGTCATTGCAAAGTTATGCGACAATGGAAATCCTGTGCTGAATCTTTCAGAGTTTTTATCTGAGTTCAGATCGGGTGAAAAATATATTCCGACGAGAAGACTGGAAGAAACGAAATTTGCAGAGATGTATCCATTTTTAGGATATATCTGGACCAATCTTCGCGACAAACACAATCTGCTTCCTGAAGCAAGGCCATTTGAGTTGAATTTCCTTCTCGATCAGCTGGCCGCTGGAAATCCGTGGGCACGTTTAAAGTTCAGTTATATGGTCGCGCTCGATCAGCTGGAGTATCAGGAAGACGGAATTCTTCCTCAGTATGATACAAAAAATTATTTCTCGAAAGCTAACGATCAGGTTATGTGTAAAATGAACAACGTGAGTGTTCAGTATAATACACTTGAGCGTGCAGGGAAAATTCTTGGTCTGGATAAACCGCTTACTTATAACCATGCCGGCAGACTTCTATCTGCAAAAGAAAAAACTCAGGTTTGGAAAAGCATTGTTGATGATATTCAGCAGCGAAATGCACAGCTCTTCAGCGTGAAAAATAAAGACGGCACTTATTATAAGACTGTAGAAAATATTTCTTATAAAACTATTTTGAATGAGCAGCAGGCATTGAGCACCGGGACAGCATTAAGCCAAAAAGCACTGAATGATATTAAAGCTGTTTCTAAATCACCGGAGTCGCAGATCGGTACATTTTTTCTTCAGCTGTATAATCTGAAAGATCCCGTAAAGCAACAGGCATTGTTTGAAGAATTTTCTAAAGTAAACGGTATTGATAACGCATACACTATGAAAGTAGGATTTTTAGCTCTTGATGATGCTTACAAAAAACCTATTTACAAAGATCTTTTAAAGCAAGCTGCTTTGACAAGAAAACAACAGGTCATGGCACAACTGAAATCTTTCTGTGATATGGACATCAATGATCAAAAAGAATTTAAAAATATTTTCTATTCAACAACAAAAGCACAAAACGACTTGAACCAGATGGCAGGACTTCCTGCTGTACCGGAAGAAGTTTTAAGCAAGATCAATGAAATGTCACCGGGTGAATGGCGTGACATGTGGTGGGGGATCGGTTCAGGTGTTGCTGGAATGGCAGCAGTTGTTATTGGTGGTGCCTGTACAACAATGTCAGGAGGACTGTGTGCTCCTCTCGGTGGCGCGATGGCAGTTGCCGGTCTTGCAGCGATGGGAATTCAAGTTAAGCTGACAGCAAATGAATACAACAGAAAAGTTGAATCTGATGTTTCAGAAAAACAGATTAAAATTATGGAAGACCTGGGTTTTTCAAATACAGGAAGTGCAGACGAAGTTCATAGAAGTTATGCGTGGACTGCATTTGAAGCAATCAGTATTTTTCCATTGATTGGTGTGGCCACAAGGTCTCTGACTCTCGGGCCAAAACTCGTTTATGTTTCTGCTAAATCAATTATGCAACAGACAGGAAAAGCGGCCTTTAAAGCAGCGGCTAAAACTGTTACGCAGCAGGAAGAAATCAGAACAGCAAGCTATCTTCTTGGTCTGACATCAGTCAGTAAAAATACGGGAATTGATGCTAAGGCCATTGAAAGTGCCACCGTGAAAATTACAAAGATTAAAAAACTCTATACATCTGGTGAAATCGATATGGAAACCATGATGAAAAAGATCGGTACTGTTATTGATCCTATTAAACGTGCGAAGCTCGCCATGGCAAAAACGCTGAAGAATGAAGTTGGACATGTGACTGTTATGCAGACAAAAGAGCAGATCGATAAACAGACTGCTTCTATGATCACAAATTATTTTGCAGATAACCCGAAGGAGATGCTGAGATTGATTCAAGGGTATTCCGGAGAACGATTGAATAAGTCAGTGCGAATTATGTCAGAGATCAATGCTACAGATAGAATTGCAAGGCGTATTCCCGTATTCGGCGGAGTGAAAGACTGGTTCTTGAAAATGAGGAATGAGTCTCTTGCTAAAAATGCAGCGAAAATTCTTCGTATTGAAAAAGAACTCGGTGCTCTTGGATCAAATCCAGGGCAGCTGCAGGGATTTATCAATAAGAACATTGAAGATCTGACAGATATTTTTATCGATATTCCGTTTAAGAAACGTGAAGTGCCTCACTTCATATTTGCCCAAGGCATTCCAGATTTTAACTTTATTAACGGAAGAAAAATTCCGCTTTTAAGTATGATATCTGAAGGACAGACTTTGAAGAGAATTGTGACAGCAAGAGCGAGGCTTGTTCATGAAACTTATATGGCCGCAGCTAGAAAATCGATGGGTCTTAAACGATTCGTACAATCAGATACTGCTTACGGAGCATTCAAGTCTTTCCAGAATTCCGTCGGTGAACTTGCCAATAGAAAAGTAGGGGCAGAGTCTGTGAAGGTCATGCAGCAGTATAGAACGATTGAAGAGTCCATCGCGAGAAAACTTTATGTGAAGTACTCTAATGGAAGTGTGAAGATGGAGTACAAAGCGTTTAAAGAGATGGTGATGAATCCTTTTACTCTCAAAGATAAAGCTTACGCAGAGGCCATTTGGGATTCTGTTCCTGCCGATGAATTGCTGGGAATGAAAGATGTTGGTGAGTATGCACTTAGAGTTGTTCAGGAGCTTTCGAAATATAATGATATTGATTCATTTGAAAGATATTTGGGAGCGCTAAAAGTTTTAACCATCAACAGAAACCCGGCCGTTCTTGAAATAATGTAGTAGTCGGCAAAAAAACAATCACGAATATTTTTAACACACTGATAGTCAATTATTATGAGGAAGAAAATAGTTCCTGAGTTTTTCTTTCGCAAATTAGACCAATGTCCTACAATTTTGCTTAAATTATTGATGTTATTGTAAATCTTTTAGATTACGATTAATGGATATTTTCAGTTAATTTTAAGGTTTAAGTTCGTTGATGTTGAAAAAAAACTACCTCATTTTATTGTTGTTGATCGGAGCTTACCAGCTCTTGTGTTCTAGAGCAGAAGCCTATCCGAATTTTATCGGTCACGGATATAATTCCTGCATTACATGCCACTATAATCCTTTTGGAAACGGTCCGATTAATGATTACGGCCGAGCGTTTTCTGCAACAGCTGTCGGCGGGCGCGGATTTTATAATGATAACAAGCCTGAAGAACTTATCAGTCAGGAGTCAGGATTTTTTTTTAAGCAACCAGAGAATCAACATTTTCGTCCTCAGGCAAGTTACCGTGGAATGCTTTTAAAGCAAAACTTCGGCGAAGTGAAAGAGAAGACGGACTATATTCATATGCAGGCCGATTTAAATATGGTTGTAAAGTACGGCGAAAATGATAAATATATTGCCAGTGCTACATTTGGATATGCACCCGTTCCTCGAGCACTACAGGGAACACCTGCTGAAAGCAGTACAAAAAAATATAGAGCGCGCGAGCATTATGTCGGATACCGCCCGAGTTCTACATGGGGATTTTATGCAGGATTGATGGATAAAACTTACGGCATAAGAATTGTTGAACATACATCTTACTCGCGCATGACTCCGCAACTTACTATGGATGACCAGTCTCACGGGGTTATTCTTCATTTTAATACTCCTGTTTTTGAAGGTGGACTTAATGCATTCGTTGGTAACCTAACTCAGGATGCACCTCTACGAATGAAAGGATTCGCTGGAACTTTTGAATACACACTTCTTGAAAAGAATAGAATCGGTTTTTCTGTTATGAAAGAGCAGAATGATTTTGTTGAAGAGACAGCTTACGCTGCTCATCTCCGTTCCGGACTTGACCACGGAAACAGCATTATTTTTGAAGTCGGTCGCGTAGAAAAAACTCCTAAACTTTTAGAGAGCAAAAAAACAGAATATTATTCTATTTTCCAGAATCATATCAGAGCAACGAGAGGAATTTATCTTCTAAACTCAATCGAATATTATAAAAATATTGTAGATAACAGCTATCGTGTCCGCTTCGGGCCCAGTATTCAATACTTTCCAATGTCGAAAATTGAACTGCGGGTCGACCTGAACAATACGAGGAACTACAGTCAGGACAGCAGTGTTAAAGATAGGTGGGATCTGTTGGCACAGATTCACTTGTGGTTGTAAAAATGATGAAAATAAAATTAACAGTACTTGCATTCATCATATCAACAAGCGCTTTTGCCGCCACTACGTCGCTCGATAATCTCATGCTGATGCAGCTCTATCTCGATAAAAATCAACTAGAAAAAGTTGAAGATCTTTATGATGAAAACGAAGACTCTCTTGGAAAAAACTGGATGGCCCTTGAAAGGCTTGCCATTAGTTTTGAGCGCAGAGAAAAATTTAAAGAAGCGATTGAAACATACAGAAAAATTATTGTTAATTTCAATAAAGAAGCTCACGAAAAAATTCTGTCAACTTCAGCTTCAAAAATGGACCCTTCATATTACGATAAAACGAAGCTTCAGTTTTATTATTACAAGCTGGCATTCCTGAATACACAACTCTTCAGCAAAACAAATTCTTATTCTCCTCAAAATGAGCGCGGAAAATATAAAAAGAATGCAGAAGGATTTATCGGTCTTTCACGTAAAGTAAAAGTTGATGAAGGTGAATTAAAACTTTTGGAAGATCTGCTTCAGGAAAAAATTAACAATGATGAGAAGCTTACTTACACATCTCGTTATTATGCCACTCTGGATTTTATCAGCTGGCAAGATCGTTTATTTCTGGTGAAAATCAACTCTGGTATTAAAACGAATCTATTGAGTACAGCAATCGGAACATGCATCGGCGGCGGAAAAAAATGGGAAAACATTAATTACGAATTCGATCTGGAAGGATGTCTCGCCGTTTTAACAGCGACGATCAGCTCTGAAGACCGCGCAATTAAATACCAGCAATCATCTGTTTCAGTAAAAGGTTTTGTAGCCGGGCCTGGAGTTTATTTCAAAACATTTTCAGAAAACGTACTACTCGGAGTCCATGTTCCTGTAAAATACCGACAGGGTGACTGGACAAATCCTGACGAAACTCAATACCGCTTTGAAAGAGAAAAAACTTTTGAAGTTGGTTATTTTCTTCAGTCGAAAATTAAAATTAAAAACGTATCGCTCAGAACCCGCCTGGGTAAAGTTTTTCCTAATCCAGGCAGTCTCTGGTCTATTGGGTTATTATATGATTTTTAGGAGAACAAATATGAAAACAATTATCGCAGTTATGACTGGTGCTCTGATGATGAATGCTTACGCTCACGAAGTGACACTAAAAGTCGCTCTTTCACCTGCGGGAAGCTTCGAAGCAAAATCTGACAAAGTTAAAGGCATCGTTCTAAAAGACGGAGCAAAATTCACGGCCGAAAACCTTTGGGTAAAAGTTGATGAATTAAAAACAGGAATCGATCTTCGTGATGAACATTTTCACAAACATTTAGCTTCTGATAAATTCCCGAAAATTACTTTCACGCAAGTAACTGCTGCTGATGGAAAAGGATCTGGGACACTTACAGTTGATGAAGTAAAAAAGATTGTTCCGTTTACATATACAATGAAAACACCGACAAAGCTTGAAGTAACAATCAACGTAAAAAATTCTGATTTCAAGCTGAAAGAAGAAAACTATATGGGAATTGGAGTGAAGGATGATGTCGTTATCGTGGCGATCGTCGACGTTTAATATGAAAAAAATAATCTGCATGACATTTATTGTATTTCTGGCAGCAAGCTGTGGTCAGGATTACAACAGCAGCTCAGGAGACTACTCACAATATGCTCCGATTGAAGGGATCGATACATCGACTGCCGATGGGGCCCGACTGCTTACTGCTTATAAAGTCTTTCAGGTAAAATGTTTTCAATGTCATAATGCCTGGTCATCTTATAAGTCATCAGCACAGTGGATTAGTGCAGGGCTTGTTTCAGCAGGAAACCAGGGTGCTTCCCTGATTCACACTCGTCTTAAAAATAACGGTGGAGATATGCCTCAGGATCCGATATCAGAGCTCACAAGTGAAGAGTTCGCTGCGATTGAAGCTTGGATCAATGGAACCTAAAAAAAAGGCCGGAGTTTAACTCCAGCCTTTTATATGTTTTTATTTTTCTTAATTACTTGAAGAAACACTTTTTAGCTTTAAGAGTTTCATACTGCTTAGTAAGGTACTCGTTTCCTTGTGCCTTATCTTTCAGTGTACGATAGAAAGCTTCTTCAGCAGTCACACCATCTTTTTCAGCGCGAGCTGACACTTCATCAAGAGTTTTCGTCCATCCGGCCATATCTTGAGCAGACATATCGTCAGCCAAAACTTTCCAGAACTTGTGCGGATTTTTCGGATCGATAATGTTAACTTTTCCATTTTTAGTAGAAAGTTTTTTGATTGAAGCAATTAAAGCTTTTTGATCAGCAGATCCTGATTCTGCAAGACCTAAAAATAATGCCAGAGATTTTTCATCTTCTGGAGCAACCATATTAGGCGTTACTTTAGAGTAGTCACCCATTCCAAGTCTTTTCATACGTCCAGAAATGAAAGTATTTAATTGTGCCGGATTTTTTGGAATAACATCATTAAGAAGTTTTGTGGCCGAAGCATTTTTAATTGTTTCAACTGTAAATTTGAATCCTTCTTTTGCTAAACTTTCGTTCACACATTCAGCACATGTGATGATCACAGATTTACCGTGTCTGTTAGCAAGATAAATAATATTGTTGATTGCGTTCACAACATCTTTCTTTTGGATTTTATCTGAATCAGTATCAAGGATCATTTGCAGTCCTTTTCTAACGTCAGCATCGTGCCCAGTTACCGGAAGTGCGCTTAGCACTTTATAAAGTTCAGCTTTTGTTAGAGAACTCTTATTTCCCAACGCCATTAAAGACGAAGCAACATAGCTTTGAACTTGTTTTGCATCGTTACCTTTAATACCTTGCTTCGCCAAAATTTCAGCAATCCCAGATCCACTCACAAGGTAATCTACTAGCTTCACAGCAGACGCGTATGAAACGTTAATTGTTAGACATAAAACCAATAAATACTTACACATAGATCATTCCTCATTTTTCTTGTTCCAACTTAAATAGTATTTCGGCTGAATACCTGAAAATCTTTAGGTGTGTCATTTTTATATCCCACTATTTTTTTTGTGTTAAGAACAAGGTATCAGTACCTTAACTATAAATCTTCCAAGGGCATTTGTTGAAGATCGGTAGAAATAGTTGATAAACTTATGCTACTTATTAGTTGATCTTAATAGTTGGAGTCGTCTGCGTGAAAGAATTTTTACTTATCGCTACTCTCTTTTTTTCTTGGGCCGTAAAGGCCGATGAAACCCTTTTGAAAGGGGCGGAAAACGACGCGATTAAAATTGCTCAATATCAAGAACGTTGTGAAGTGATAAACACTTTACTCATCAAAGATAGTTTTAAGCTTGGGTGCTTCACGAACTACAATCATTATGGGCCGAGCTCAAAACAAGCTCGCCTGAATGGATCTTTTAAAATCGCCAATTACAATCTTCTGCACCCTGGAACTTCGAAAGCACTTTTCAAAGACTATTCTCTCGTTGCAAAAATCATGAATCAATACGATATCGTTTCAGGACTTGAGTTGCTTGCGACTGTCGGTCACGATGAAGCGAATAACAAAGTTGTACTCGATTTAATCAGATCATCTCCAGCTATGCTGGAAAAACTTCGCCAAGCAAAAACAAAATTAAAAGACGCTGCTAAAATCCAGGAAATAAACAACAGGATTGATAAACTTACTACTGATACAAGAGCGGCCTATGCTCTCTATCGTGCTCCGGGATATTTAAGAGTTTTATTAGAACTTAAAAAATTAGATCCAAGCTGGTCTTTAATTCTTTCTCCAAGGGGAGACTCTGCGATTGAAGGATCTGTTGAAGAGCTTGCAGGATTTTATTACAGAGCAAACTCTGTAACTCCAGCAGTAAACCCGCATTGTAAAGAAACAGCAGGCGAGAATGCAGGAACACCGTATGCATGCTTCATTACACTGACAAAAGACTTTATGGGCAAAGACCTGTTTCAGTATTTTTCAAGACGCCCTTTCATGGCAACTTTTAAGGCAAACAATACAGTTTTTACTCTGATCACTTCACATGTTGTTTATACTTACTCAGGTGATGAAGCTGCTGAGAAGGCACTCATTCAAGATGTTTTTGGGACAGATGATATTAAAAAACTTGGTCCAGGAATCAACTCTGCCAACTTTGCTCGTTACGCTGAAGTTAAAACAACTCTTGAATTCATGAATCGCTTCAGAAAAAAATATAATGATAATAAAATTATTTTCCAGGCCGATACAAATCTGGTTTCTAATAATGCCTACTGGCCGGAAGTACTAAAGGTTCTGCCGGGAGCTGAGCTTCTCATAAAAGATCCTACAACTCTTTCTCCTGCCCGTTATATGGCCGGCGGAAAAGAAACTAACGGTGAAGCTAACGACTACGACCATTTTATTTTAGATAAAAATGAATTCAAAACCTGCAATAGCGGTGAAGTTTATAATTACTACAAAGAGAGCATCTATAGAGACATCGAAGCTCGTTATGTCATCAGAAAAGAAGTTGTCGGACTTACAAAAAAATATTTTCAGCCGGAAGTAGATACAGAAAGATTGCTGGGGCTTGATCATGATACAGATGAAATTCCTGCTCTAGACGGCGATATTCCTCCTACAGATGATCCAGCTCCAATTAAACTTGATTATGAGTTAACACCAGCGGCCCAAAGTAAAATGGATAAAGTTGTAGCTGCTTTTGGGAACAATTTAAAAGCGATGAGCACTGTGAAAAATTCTGAAGTTGTGGCAGATGATTTTCAGGTGAATGAAAGATTAGAAGGGATGAAGCGCAGAGTGTTTTTAAGACAGCTGACGAAGCCTTTTTATTATCGTTTTATGCAGGAAGTTTTGAGTGATCATTTTCCTGTAGCTTTAACTTGCAAGTTTTAATGCTGGCAAAACTCTAAAATAAAATAATTTTTTTAAAATTTTTATAAGAAGTAAAATGCTCCACTGGAGCATTTTTTTTGACAGCACTATAAAAACTAAACTCCAAGTGCCGCTTTAACAAGTTCATTAGCAATTTTGCTATCGAACTGTCCTTTAATTTTCGGGCTCAGGTCTTTCATTACTAAACCAGCATTGTGTCCTGGATTCGCAGCAAGAATGTCTTTAATATAACCTTTTACAGTCGCTTCATCCAATTGCTGAGGCATATACTCAGACAGAGTGATAATTTCTCTCTCTGTCTTTTTTCTAATTTCATTATCTGGAGGAAAACTTTCCAGTGAATCTTTCAGTTTTTTAACGTGCTTAATAAGGACATCCATCTCAGCAATAGGAGCCTTTGATGTTTTGTTTTCAATCAACATACTTTTAAAATATCGGAGAGCATCGAGACGATCTTTGTCCAACGCTTTCATTGCTTTCTTAATATCTTCTGTGACTTTTTCCATCATAAATTTCCTCCAAGGTAATGGAGGTTATTATAGTGAACTACGCATGATATCGCATTACTTTATTTTCAAAGTCCGTGACTTCCCACCCCGCGCCTTTTCCGCCCTCAAGAACAGGAACAATATCTTTGATATCTCCTTTAATTGCAACAGAAAGCATAACTTTTCTAATGGCAATTTTGGCATCCACAACAGCTTGCATACGTTGCAGGTCACCATCGTTTTGATTCTTTTTATATTTTTGAATAAGAAGATTCAATCCTTCTTCGACTAGAGTTAACTGTTCTTCGTCCATAAGTTCACCACTGAGCTAATTGTTGGAGATAATCTATTTTAACCCCATTACGATTAATCGCTGGATAGTTTAATGAAGTTTAAGCTATTGAGGAATGTTTTTAAAGTCTTGAGAGGACTTCCAATATATGCTCAAATGCTGTCAAGCTAACTAAAAACCACATTTTTTTACCTAAAAAGTGTGTCTTTTTAGAGGCAGCCACTACTTAACATCTAAATCTGATTTAACTTAGAGTAGTGACGGTATTACTCTTTGCGAAGTTGATACCGTCGCTTTGTCAGGATTAAAATATTAAATGTTTTCCGGCCTAGGTGGCTTCGGCGCCTTTGGCTGCTTTGGCGCAGGTGCCGGCGCCGCTGGCGGATCAATTTTAGGAAATAACGGCATGGGTTCAGTCAGCTCATAAGTAATTTTTCCAAATTTTACATCTTCAAATTTTCCAAGCTTCACACCTAGCGGGTGTAATGCTTTTTCTGCTGTATCCGGAAGGAATGCAGTAAGGAGAGTTGAGATCGCGTGAATTGAATAAAGGCAGTTGTAAACAACTTGTTTAAGTGCAGCTTTGTCTTCTTTAAGTTTCCATGGCTCTTTCGCATTTACGTATTGGTTCATGCTGTTCACGCCTTCCCACAATGTTTCTAAAGCTCTGTTGTGCTCGCGTTTTTCCATGAAGACTTTCATCTTTGCAAAGTTGTCATCGAAGTTAACTTCCTGAGTAATGCCTTCGCCGGAAAGAGTAGGAGCGTTGTCTTTCAGATAAAGTTTAATAACTCTCATTATCAGGTTTCCAAAACTGTTTCCAAGTTCAGCATTGTGCTTTTCAATCAATTCTTTTTCAAAAAAACGCCCGTCGTTTTGCGCAGGAATTGCTCGGAGTAAATAATAACGGAAACTATCCAGAGGATATTTTTTCAGCATCTCATTCGGATCAATAACATTGTTCAGAGACTTCGACATTTTTTTGCCATCTTCAGCTAAAATCATTCCGTGAACATAAACCTGCTTTGGAATTTCGATATCAGCAGCGTGAAGCATGATCGGCCAGATGACAGTGTGAAACCATGTTATATCTTTTCCAATAACATGCATTGAGGCCGGCCAGAATTTTTCGTTCGGAGTTCCAGCAATTGCAGCGTAGTAATTAATTAAAGCATCAAACCAAGTGTACATTACAAATTTTGGATTTCCCGGAACTGGAATTCCCCAATTCTCATTTGGACGCGAGATCGGAAGGTCTCTTAATTTATCACCTTCAAGACGCGATAACATTTCATTGTATGAAGATGTCGGCACAATGAAAGTCGGATGTGTTTTAATGTAAGAGATAATCCAATCCTGATATGCACTCATTTTGAAGAAATAACCTTCTTCTTCTTTTAATGTCAGAGGAATGCCGTGAGCAGGGCAAATATTATCGGATGCCTGTGTTTCAGTATAAAAAGATTCACAAGATAAACAGTATTGTCCTGAGTATACACCAAAATAAACATCACCTTTCTTTTCCAGTTTATTCCAAAGAGAGATACAAACATCGTGGTGACGCTTTTCAGTCGTTCTTATAAAGTCGTTGTTTGAAATTTTTAAATCTGAACAAAGCTTCTTAAAGATATTTGAGTTTTCATCAACATAGGCTTGAGTTTCCATACCATTTGCTTTTGCAGACTCAATAAGTTTTTGTCCGTTCTCATCTGTTCCCGTTACGAAGTATGTCTCATAACCTAAAAAGTTGTGCCATCTGGCATATGCATCGCTGACAATTTTTTCCAGCGCGTGACCCATGTGCGGTTTTCCATTAGGATAGTCAATTGCGGTCGTGATATAAAATTTTTCAGACATAAAACTCCCTTATGCTTTAACTACAAAGTTAACAATTTTTCCCGGAACATAAATTTCTTTAACAATTGTTCCCACTAAATTCTTTGCTACGTTTTCATCTGCCTTCGCCATCACAAGAATATCTTCTTGAGATATTGTCGGTTCAACTTCAAGAGTTGCACGAAGTTTTCCATTAACCTGAACAGCAACAGTAATCGTATCGTCCTTTGCAAGAGCTTCGTCGAACTTAGGCCATGCTTCATACGTTAATGTATTTTTATTTCCTAAAATTTCCCAAATCTCTTCACCCGCATGTGGGGCCATTGGTGCAAGTAGGAGTGTGAAAATCTGTGCCGTCTCTTTTGTCACGTGACCAACCTTGTAGCAATGATTTGTAAAAATCATCAGCTGAGAAATGGCAGTGTTAAATCTCAGGTTATCGTAGTCACCAGTGACTTTCTTAATCGTCTTATGAAGAATTTTAGTGGTCTCTTCATTTTCAGCTCCGCCGTTAATTTTCGATGGATCAGCAAAAAACCTGTAAGCCCTATTTAAGAAATTGAAAACACCTTTAGTACCATTTTCATTCCATGGTTTTACTTTTTCAAGCGGCCCCATGAACATTTCATAAAGTCTTAAAGAGTCACCACCAAATTCTTTTACAACAGAATCCGGATTAACAACGTTCCCGCGGGACTTACTCATTTTCTCACCATCGCTGGCAAGAATTATTCCCTGGTTCACAAGTTTTTTGAACGGCTCTTTTGTCGAAACAAATCCAAGATCAAATAAAACTTTGTGCCAGAAGCGTGCGTACAATAAGTGAAGAACAGCGTGCTCAGCTCCACCGATATATAAATCAACCGGCATCCAGTATTTTTCAATCTCAGAATTCCATGGTTCTTTATCATTTTTAGGGTCGCAAAATCTTAAATAGTACCAGCAAGATCCTGCCCAGTTAGGCATTGTATTTGTTTCACGTTTTGCTTTTTTTCCAGTTTTTGGATCAGTAATCCAAAGCCAGTCTGTTGCATTCGCTAAAGGAGACTCACCACTTCCTGAAGGTTCATATTTTTCCAATTCAGGAAGAGCTACCGGAAGTTCATCATCATCAAGGCAACGGATTGTACCGTCTTCATATTTTAAAAGAGGGAATGGTTCACCCCAGTAACGTTGACGAGAAAAAATCCAGTCGCGAAGTTTGTAATTAATTTTTTTCGTTCCAAGTTTTTTTTCTTCAAGCCAGGTAATCATTTTAGTGATCGCTGCTTTTTTATCAAGGCCATCAAGGAAACCTGAATTAATATGTTGGCCATCACCTGTGTGAGCGGTATCTTCAATATTTCCACCTTCTAAAACTTGTGTGATAGGAAGGCTGTATCTTTTGGCAAATTCATAATCGCGTTCATCATGAGCAGGTACGGCCATAATGGCACCTGTTCCATAAGTCATAAGAACATAATCAGCGATCCAGACGGGAATTAAGTTATTATTAACAGGATTAATCGCGTATGAGCCTGTGAAAACTCCTGACTTATCTTTATTAAGTTCAGTTCTTTCCAAGTCATTTTTAGCAAGACAAGCTTTTTGATAAGCCGCGATTATTTCTTTATGCTCTTGTTTTGTTAGAGCACCGACCAATGGATGCTCCGGCGAGATAACCATATAAGTTGCACCAAACAATGTATCTGGTCTTGTCGTGAAAACTTCCAGATCGTAGTAAGTTGCGATATCAATATTTTGATATAATTCTGGATGCGATGTTCTAGAAATCACATCGACGAAATTATTATGAGCAGGATTTGTAAATGACATTTTATATTTGTCATTTTCTGCTATCGCTTTAAATTTTACAGTCGCACCTTCAGATTTTCCAATCCAGTTACGTTGCATTTCTTTAATCGATTCCGGCCAGTCTAAATCGTCAATATCAACAAGCAAACGTTCAGCGTACTCAGTAATACGCAACATCCACTGACTCATCTTCTTTTGAATAACCGGATGTCCGCCAACTTCTGATTTTCCATCGACAACTTCTTCGTTAGCTAGAACAGTTTTTAAAGCAGGACACCAGTTAACATTAATTTCGTCTTCGTATGCCAAACCTTTATTATAAAGCTGAACGAAAATCCACTGAGTCCATTTATAGTAATCAACATTTGACGTCGCAATTTCTCTATCCCAGTCATAAGAAAAACCAAGTGACTTCAATTGACGTGTGAAAGTTGCAATATTTTTTTTGGTTGTGACGTCAGGATGGGTTCCCGTTTTCATCGCATAGTTTTCTGCCGGCAATCCAAACGAGTCCCATCCCATTGGATGAAGAACGTTGAACCCGAGCATTCTTTTATAGCGAGACATAATATCCGTTGCAGTATACCCTTCAGGGTGTCCTACGTGCAGGCCGTCCCCAGATGGAAAAGGAAACATATCGAGCGCGTAATATTTTGGCTTAGTCGAAATATTTTCTGTTTTAAAAGTTTTGTTTCCGTCCCAATACTTTTGCCACTTCGCCTCGATTCTTGCAAAGTCGTATTCTACAGGAGTTGATTGGGGAGTTGTCTCTGACATTTAGAAAATCCTTGGTAGATGAACCTGATTATTGGAAAGTCAAAATTCTAACACTACCAATACTTTTTATAAAGTGTATAATAGGAAAAACATCAGTTTTGAGAGACAAATTATGAGCGAGAAAAATATTGTTTATCCCATTAGCGCGAACCCTCCAACATGGGGTCACGCGGACATCATGATGAGGGCCGCAACTCATTTTGATCACCTATATTGGGTAGCTGCGACAAACCCAAAAAAAATGTACATGTTTACTCTGGAAGAGCGGCTGGAAATGATGCAGTCTTACGTCGATTATTATAAATTAAAAAATGTAACAATCGTCTCTCATGAAGGAACGATCGCTCGTTTCGCAGAAGAGAAAAACGCTCAATTTCTCCTACGCGGTTTAAGAAATTCATCTGACTATCAAATGGAATTGGAACTTTCTGTCGGTAACCGAGGTATCAGCAAAGATATCGAAACAATCTGCTTTTTTTCAAAGCCCCACTTTGCAACTATCTCATCAAGCCTGATCAGAGAACTTGCACAACTCAACGAACGCATCGATCAATACGTCATGCCTTCAATAGCTAAAAAAATTCTGCATAAACTCCACGGAGACAAAGCGATCAAATGAGAACGCTTATAATATTGGGCCACCCCGATAAAAAATCTCTCTGCGCTGCCTTTGCCGACAATTACGAAAAAGGTGCTCGCGAAAAAAGTGGTGAGGTGAAGCGCCTCAATCTTTCTGAATTAAGTTTCAACCCCAACCTTCGCCACGGCTACAAAGTCATCCAAAATCTTGAGGCAGATCTGCTTGAATCACAAAATCTCATCAAGTGGGCCAATCATATTGTTATTGTTTATCCTGTATGGTGGGGAAGTGTTCCTGCTATCATGAAAGGTTTTATCGACCGCACATTCCTTCCTGGGTTCGCATTTAGATCCCGCGAACATTCAAATGGCTGGGACAAACTTCTTTCAGGCAGAAGTGCCCGAATAATTGTAACTAGCGATGCTCCCGCATGGTGGCTCTATCTTACATACTTTCACCCCGCAGTTAACATGATGAAGAAATCTGTACTGGAATTTTGCGGCGTAACTCCCGTCACTGTCATGAGTTTTGACTCTATCAAAAATGCCAGCGAAAAAAGAATCGAAGGTATGCTCTATAAAGCTTTTCGTGCTGGTCTCGATGACAATTAATCTTTTTGAATCCTGCGATATCGGCTTGAAACGCGGCTCTATAGTATTAGCTCCTCACAGTATAAATTGGGCCACCGCTTACTCCTTCGAGTGTTCCCGCATTTATGAAGTAATGAGTGCATATCTGCCGCAATTAAAATTGCATCATATTGGCTCAACTGCCATTAAAGCAATTGTTGCAAAGCCTGTTATAGATATTTTAGGTGAAGTGGATGTAATTTCGTCTGTCGATCAATTTGAGCAGATATTCAAAAATCTGGGCTATGAATATAAAGGCGAATATGGGATTCATGGAAGACGCTATCTGACTCTCTACAGTTTAAATAAAGAAATTGCCTATGTTCACTTGCATATTTTTGAAAATGGATCAAAAGAATTTACGAGCCACCTGCGTTTTAGAGATGTTCTGAATAAAAATGAAGAACTTCGATTAGAATATGAAGCATTAAAATTATTCTTGGTTGAATCAAAAATCCCTCGGAGTGAATACTCCCGTGCAAAAGCAGATCTTATTAATAAAATTCTCAACTCTTCAGAAATCTGAGCCCGTTGAAAAAGACTTCACCAACATCTAAAATACCTTTTAATTCCATTTGCAGTTGCTTTAAAAAATCACTTCGATTGATATCTGCCTGAATCTTTTTTGCTACCGATTTATAAATATGTTCAAGCCTCATTTCTGCTGGCATGGAATTATACGGATCAAGGATTGAGCTTGTTCTCTTGTGATGAATACCGTTGTTAAAAATATAATGGAGAACGTTTTTGAGCTGTTGTGTTGAAGTCAATCTTTTTAAATGATAACGATGTTTATAAACAGTCCCTTTCAAACATTTTATTTTATTAATAGATTTTGATAATGAAATTCCCAATGCCTGCATCCCTCGGTGCATAACCTTATGATCAGAAGCTTCAACTAACAAATGAACATGATTATACTCAAGCGTGTAATGAATAACTTTTAACTTCTTCAGCCTCGCTCTGATGATCGCATGATGAAGGGCCCTCAGGATTCTCTTGGATTTGATATCTGCCTTATACTCCCGAACTTTAATAGTGAGATGCATAGATGTCGGTTTTGTAATTCTGTCTCGCCTGATGTGACGAATGCCGCGATCATTAATAGCTGGACGTCCTGCACGTTTAAAATTGGTTAAAGATAATTGAGTATCTTTTCTGGTTTTTTTCATAACTTCTCCTGAGAGAGATCATGCAAATGAGGCAGATATCACCACCCTTAAGTAAAAGAATATATAAAGAGGGGCGAAAGATAGTGTCAGAATTTTAAGAGGGAAATATCAATTTTTTAAATGTATGATTTTCAAATGGCGAAAATAGAACTCGAAAGATTAATTTCCAAGCGTGGACTTCTCAGCAGAAAAGAGGCGGCACTTGCTATTTTAAAAGGCTTGGTGAAAGTAAATGGGCAGATATGCAAAATACCTCTGATTTATGTTGATCATCGCTGCAATATTGAAATTGAAGGACAGAAAGTTGTTGAGCAGAAAAAGCATTATCTGATGTTAAATAAGCCTAAGGGACTGATCACAACACGATCGGATGAAAAAAATCGTCCCACGGTTTATGACTGTTTAAAAAACTGGAGCGGCCCACTTGTTCAGGCCGTTGGCCGTCTGGATCAGGCAAGTGAAGGGCTTTTACTTTTTACCAATGATCATGTTTGGGCAGAAAAGCTCATGAACCCTATAACTCACGTGACAAAAATTTATCATGTTCAGGCGAGTCCAATTCCGGCGGATATCATTTTGGAAAAATTGTCGAAGGGAATTGTGCTGGAAGGGAAGAAGACCTTGCCTGCAAAATTTGAACTGATCAGGGCCGGAGAAAAAAATGGGTGGATCGAAATTCATTTGGATGAAGGGAGAAACAGGCAGATAAGGAAAATGTTGGAGACGGAGAATATTGAAGTGCTGAGGCTGATCAGAATTCAAATCGGGGAAATAAAATTAAATGATCTGGCGAAGGGAGAGTGGAGAGAGCTTACTGAAGAGGAGCTTACGATTTTGCGATAGTGTTAACGATGTGACCGGCGGCCATTAATCCAAATACCGCCGTAATATGAGAAACAGAACCCATTCCAGTTTCGCAATCCATTTTTAAATTTTCATCTGGAATTGAACAAGTGATTCCGCCTTCAGCTGTTGGGTAAACAGGTTCTTCAGGTGAGAACACACACATCATATTAAATTTTACTTTAGGAGTGCGGGACGAAGGTGATCCATTTGGAAAATTAAATTCCTGGCGTAAACGTTTTCTCATTCGAAAAATTAGTGAGTCATTCACACATTCACCAAGGTCGGCAATTTGAATTTGAGCAGGATTAATTTTTCCGGCCGCTCCGCCCGTAACTAATAGAGGCAGATGTCCATCGCGACACATAGAAGCGAGAAGGCATTTATTGTGTAAGCTATCAATCGCATCGACAACATAATCAAAACTATTGTCCAGTATGGCTTCAGCGCTCGAAGCTGTAAAAAAATTTTCGATACAGTGAACCTGGCATTGGGGATTTATAGATAAAATACGATCGCGGATAACATTGATTTTTAGTTTTCCATAATGGCCGCTCATTGCGGGAAGCTGGCGATTGGTGTTGGTAATGCAAATGTCATCGAGATCCACTAAAGTAATTGCGCCTACACCTGAGCGGGCAAGGGATTCAGCGGCCCATGAGCCGACTCCACCTAAACCCACTACCAGAACGTGTGCTTCCAGCAAGTTCTTAAGTCCCTGTACGCCATACAGACGGGCAATGCCTCCGAAACGCTGGTTGTAGTCGTCTGAATTAAAAGTTTGATCCATGGAGTGTATGTAGCATTTTCCTTAAGAAATCGTCGTCCTGACTATAAAAATTACAAGGGGACTATTAAGCGGCGGTGATTATTTTATACTAGGTAGAGCATAACATTTTACGAGGTTTTTATGGCATTACAACGATTCAAAATTGTTTCTCCAAAAGATGGTCAGTCAATAGACAATATTTTTGAAACATTACTTATCAACACTGAACACATCATCAGCTTAAAACCGATTCGTATGGTAGTGGATGAGAAACTGGTTATGGGATATTGGATTAGAACATCAAACGGGAAAAAATACCGTGCAGTGGAAATTCCGGAAGCTCTAATGCTTACTCTCGGGACAGATGATGCTCATATATCAACGACAGTGCTGAATGTATTAAGTGACGATCCGTCTCAGAACGAACTTTTAAACTAATCAGATTTTTTATACTCGAAGCATTTCCTCCGGTAAAAACTATTTTATCGGGGGAAGTTTTCGTGATTACCTGTTCAATCGAAGATTTCAAATAAATTTCAGTCGCTTTAATTATCGCTTCTTCAGTTGAGCGAGGAAGATCATCATTTTCGCTGTAAAGCTGGTCTTTTGAAAGTAGAGGAAGCTGGGCGCTGTAAGAATAAATTTTTAAGAACCTGCTAATTCCTGGAAAGATATAACCACCCTGAAAACCATCATTAGTGATAAGGTCACATGTAATAAAAGTTCCTGCATCAATCAATAAAACTCTTTCTGCACTTTTGATTTTTTTATAGACGCCGTAGCCTGCGATTAGGCGATCTTCACCTAAAGTCTGTGAGTAATGCACTCTCATGTCGAAAAAATGTGACATGGTTCTTTTCGATTTTAAATCAAAGCTTGGTTTAATTTTTAAAGTCTGGCCTACGCTGGCAATAAGGATGTAATCGTCAGATTCAGGTACATATTTATCGATAGGCACTACGCCTTTTAAAACACCAGATTCAAAGAGTCCTGCGTGCGGATGAGTGTTTCCGTTATCGATTGTGACTAGTCTCATTTTAAGTATTCATTGATGAGTTTTTTCTTGAACTCAAAAACATTTCCTACGGGTTTGCAAAATTTAGGCGGATCTTTTTTCCCAATATGCAGAAGATCGTTGATGACAAGAACTTGTCCATCAGTATGCTTCCCTGACCCGATCCCGATCGTAGGTATTTTTAATTTATCAGTGATTTTTTTAGCAAGGCTTTCTTCAACGAATTCTAAAACGATGGAGAAACAGCCGGCCTCTTCAAGGGCCAGAGCTTCTTTCATTAAACGTGCTTGTGAGGCAGCATCTTTTCCGTGAGTGTAGTACCCGCCTTGTTCATGAACCGACTGCGGAGTTAATCCAATATGGCCCATCACAGGGATTCCAATTTGAGTCAGCCTTTCAATCAACTCACATTCAAAAGCATAAGCACCTTCAAGCTTTAATGCTTCAGCTCCTGATTGTTGAAAAAGCTTGATTGAATTCTGCAAACCGCTCTCTAGGCTCGCGTAGGTTCCAAATGGAAGATCAGTTATAACGAATTTATCTGGCGCTCCTTTTTTTACAGCTTTCGTAAAAAGAATCATCGTGTCGAGTTCAACAGAGATTGTATGATCGTAGCCGAGAACAACATTTCCTAAGCTGTCTCCGACTAGAACTAAATCCAGAGTCGTGTCGTTTAAGAGCTGAGCTGTTTGAAAATCATAACAAGTCAGCATTTGCAGGGCTTGTTTCGTTGATTTTTTTTTCATCACGCGGATTTTTCTGGTGTCTAGTTTCATATTTTTCTCTATTAGTTAATGAGGTCTGCTTTTAATCTTTTGAAAACTTGCGTGAGCTCTTCTTTTTCCCATTCTGCTAAGACTTCATCGCGAAGCTTGTCAGCATCCACTTCAACTTCCTTGTAAAATTTTTTGTTATTAATTTCTTCAATTAATTTTTCCAGTGACTGATCGAACTCTGTTCCTAAAAGAAGATGTCTTCCTTTCTGAGAGCCAATAAGAGCATTAGGAGAAATAAGTTTGAAAAAAGCTTCTGGGCCTAACGTCACGAGCGCCTGAGAAATAGATTTGAGTTCCAGGAAACATTCCATGAAGGCCACTTCCTGATTGACTCCATTTGTACGAAGAACGTTAAAAGACTTTAAGGCAACATAGGGAAGGATCGAGCATAAAAAAGATTGCTCTGAAAAAAGATCTGCTTTTGTTTCTTCATCAAAATGACTTTTATAAAGTGCAGTGAAGCCTGCGTGACGGGCCACTTCTCTTAAAACTATTTCGGCATCTGGTGTTGGAGCAAAATAAGCTGCACCTATTTTTCCGTGGATTTCGTATTGGTATCGTACTTCGCTGGCAATTGCTTTGGGGGCCAGAAGCGAATGGATAAATTTTGGGTAGCGTTTTGAAAGGTCTTCTTTAGAAAGACTGAAGCCGTGAGCGTAAAGTACGTATGAACCGTCTTTCATGAAAGTATGGTTGGCTTCCATAAATTTTAAGTGCTGGTCATCGGGAATTAACATGACGAAAATGTTTGATTGTTTCAAGGCATCACTTTCAAGATCAATGACAACAAAGCCAAGTTTAGCTGCGAGATCACGTGACTTGCTGGTTTTCTTCAGAGCAATCTTCACGTCTTGCTTTGAGTCTTTTAAATTGAGCGCCCATGCTTTTGCCTGAGAGCCAAAACCGATAA
>JACMRM010000258.1 GCA_014376445.1 Bacteriovorax sp.
TATCAAAAATCCAACTTGTTAGCAGGAGTAGTTGATACGAGTATAAATCCTAAGCGGACTTTTTACCAGTCGTCTTAAAGTTTACATAATTTACGTAGGTTGGAATTCTCGATTGAAGAAGATCCCAGATTACTTTTTCTTCAAGACCATCGACCTTGGCAGATCTCAAAAGCTCTTCAACTTTTACGTCCAGCATTTCATAATCGATGGTAGAGCGGTAAACATGCTCAGATTCAACTAAAAGCTCTTCAATTTCTTCTTTGTATTGTGCAATGAGAGTGAAATTAAAACTGTCGCGATCCATTTATGCCCCTTAGTTCCAATACCCAAAAGAATATTGATAAGTGCCTCTCGGATAGTAGACCGAATTGCTTTAGAGAATAGATTAAAAATTCTTGTGTCGTAAAATAAATTCAACCCTTCGATTGATATTAATCCCTTTTTCTTCCTCTTCACTTGACTGGCTTTCGCTCGATTGAGCTACAGGTATAAGTTTATCTGACCTTACTGCAAAATCTTTTATTAAAGACGCCCTGATGGCCATCGCGCGCTTGAAAGAGAGATCCCAGTTCGCCTGGTCAGTAGCACCTTCACCTTTTTCAGTGTGGCCAATAATGGAAACAGATCCTTCATAATCTTTGAAGACATCAGAGAGCTTCTTTAAGTAAGTTTTTCCTTCGTAAGAGATCTCTGTCGATCCAAACTGAAAAACAATATTACCGGGAATCGCAAATTTTAAATATTCAGAGTTATAGTCTGCGGAAAATGCATTTCCATCAAAAAGCTCATCAACGAGTTTTGATAAAACTTTGTGCTCCTGTAAATAAACTGGTCGAGGGCGTGCCGGTTCAGTAATATCTTTTTGATCGAATGCCCCTTCACCACCGTTTAAAACGGAAGTTGCAGAGTTAGGAGTTGAACCCACTTTTCCAAGAGAGTCAGATCCACCGTGGAAGATTGTAGCAGTTGTAAAATAATTGGCGATAGCAGCTTTTGTTTCTTCGTCCGCACCCATTAGCCACATAACGAGGAAAAAACACATCATCGCAGTCATGAAGTCGGCGAACGCAACTTTCCAGGCACCACCGTGAGCTCCAGCGTGACCTTTATTAATTCTCTTGATGATTATGGGTGCTTTTTCATCTGCCATGATGAATTATTCCTTTAAATTATTCCTTAAATTACTTCTTACCTGCGTTTGCTGTCGCTTCATCGACTTCTTTAAAGTTAGGTCTGAATTCTAATGGTATAGAACGTCTTCCAAACTCAGCACAAACTTTTGCGTTTACTCCTTTAGCATAAGCTAGAAGGCAGATTTTTGCAGTGTTAACAAATTTTGCCTCTTCACCCATGATGGTTTCAATCTTCGCCACCATTGGCTGAATATAGCCGTAGGCAATTAAGATTCCGAGTAGTGTACCAACCAGGGCCGCACCAACAGAGTGACCGATAACTTCCTTACCTTGAGTCAGTTTACCCATGGTGATAACAACCCCGAGAACGGCCGCAACGATCCCCAGACCCGGGAACGCATCACCAGTTCTGTTCATTGTTGCAACAAGGTGGTGGTCAGCATCGTGAGCAACATCTAAATCCGAGTTCATTAAATCCTCCAGATCGTATGGAGATAAACTCGATGCAATCTGAACTTTTAATGTGTCACAAATAAATTCTATCGCGTGGTGATTATGTAAAACTGCAGGGTATCTTTTAAATATTTCTGATCCCTCAGGATTTTCAACGTGCGGCTCGATGGAAATCGGGTTGGCAGATGCCATCTTGATAAGTTCGAACATGCATTGAAGAAGTTCTATATAAGCAGCTTTTGTTATTCCAGATCCTTTAAGGATTTGCAGAACTCGTCTGATCATCTCTTTAAACATATATGGGCTGGCACAAATGATTAATGTACCAAGTGCAGAACCCCCAATAATGAGAAGCTCGAGCGGCTGTATTAGAGCTGGAAGATGTCCACCTTCGAGAATGAACGCTCCGACCACACAAGCTAGAATAAATATTCCACCGACAATTGCCATCATAAAAAAATCCTCCAATATTTAACTGCTTATCGACGTCTGATTGAAAACCTTTAAGATTGAAGAACTTAATGAAAGGCAAGTAAAATGCTCTGGCAAATTATGTCGATTTCTCTCAGCTGGACAACGCACGCAATTTTGTTTCAAATATTTCATATGGAAAAAAAGATTTTTTTAAAGGGCATGCAGAAGTACCCGCTAATAGTTGCCGTGATAACTCAGGTTTTTGTACTGTTTTTTTTAAGAAATCTTTTTGTCATGACTAATACAGCAATTACGCTATGGAGTTTTGTTTTTTGTCAGGGATTATTGAGCGCGCTTTTATGTCAGTTTGTTTTTAAACTTCCAAAATGGTTTATTGTAATTTCATTATTGTTACCACTTTTTTTCAGCGCGGCCTGGACCTACCTGCATATCTCTGCAGGAATCTATGGAATCATTTTTATTATTCTTGCTCTGACTTTCTCACATACATTAAAAGAGAGAGTGCCGCTTTACTTAAGCAATAATACAACTCACGATAGTTTAAAAAAAATTATTGCTGAACAAAAAGCAAAAAAAGTATTAGACCTGGGGTCAGGATTAGGAGGAGTTGTTAGAGCACTTGCCGCTGAAAATGTTATTTCACATGGAGTGGAGAGTGCACCGATGTTATGGCTAGTTTCAAGTGCTCAGTCTTTGATCACCAGAAGTGGATTCATCTATAGAAAAAATATCTGGCAGACAAATTTAAATGACTACGATGTCATTTATGCTTTTTTGTCTCCAGCAATTATGGAAAAACTTTTTTTGAAAGTAGAAGAAGAAATGAAACCTGGAAGTGTTTTCATTTCAAACAGCTTTGCTGTTCCAAGTGTGAAGGCGAGCGAAGTACGGATTCTGGATGATGGCCGCAAAACCCAACTCTATATATATCGCCGTTAGAATCATTTCAATAGATTAACCAAAACTCAATACTGTTCAAGTTTTGTCAGGTATGCACCGATAGAGTTTTCGGAGTACCATAACATGAAAACATCAATTCTGATTTTAGCACTCATCATTAACTCAAGCATGCCTGTGCTGATGGCCGCGGACACTTTCAAAGCATCATTGAGCACATCACTAGATGTCTTTACCTCAAAATGGAGTTTCACTCCGATGATTATAAAGACGGAAGGCGAGAGTAAGGTACACACAAAAATGTTTAAACGTCAGCTGTGGATTGAAACTACTCCGGTTGATATTGCTGATACAACCTTTGTGTATCTGGAAAATCCAAAAAAAGATGAAGATCCTAAAAAGAATGAACTTTCATATATTGCCCAGGCAGTGAAAAAAAGTTTTGGTAAAGACATGAAAGTCTCAGGCCTTGGTTCGTCGTATGAGATTGAAGGAAAGTTTGAAAAAATTAATCGCTATGTAAAAGTAAGCCTGGTTAAAAAAAGCAATTATATTATTGTCGTTACAACTTTTGCTCGGCTTGGTTTATATAATAAACTTCAAGGTGAAATTGAAGAGCTTCACGAAACTCTTGCAACATATGAAGGAAAAATTCCTGAGGCACCAAAAACTTCATGGTATAATTTTCTTCTGATTGATAAAGCTCACGCTGCTGGTTTTAATCTTTCAAAAATTTTGGGTGGATCAAATACCAATTCAGGAGCGACTCGTGGTGGTTTGAGTGGTTTAAGTTCTAACGTAACCGGTCTGACGAACAGTGTGAATGGCCTTAATGACAGCGTAACAAATTTCAACACAAGTCTCGACAACACAAATATTCAATTTGGAAGTGCCAATACCAATTGGGCCAATACAAATACACAATTTGGCACTGGAAATGCAAATTGGACCAATACGAATTCGCAAATCGGTGCAGCTAACTCAAACTGGGCAGATTCAAATAAACAGGCCGATAAATTCAATGCCAACTTATCTGAGTCTAATAAAAATTGGGCCAATTCAAATAGTGAAGCAGCAAAGGCGAATGTCACAGCTGCAAAGTTTACAGACGAAGCAAAGGCCATGAACACTAACTGGGCAGAGTCGAATAAGCTTCTTGCACAGGCGATGGACCCTAATCATATGGCGAAAGTTGCATTTTATACTGCAGCGGGAGCAGCTCTCGGCGGCATAGCTGTCAATCTTGCGGTTCAGGGTGTGAGTGAAGGAATCGGTCTTCTTGTCGAAATGTTCACAGGTGCGAAGAAGAAAAGACTAGAATGGGAAGATTTCGAAAAAGCAATGAATGTCTGGGATAACCAGCTTAACGATTTAGTTAAAATGGAGCAGGCAGTAGATAATTATCTCGCGGCCTTTGATTTCTTCGAAGGAAAAAATCTAGGTAACGATTATGTAAAACAGCTTCAAGTTGCAACTCGCGACATGAGATTTGACCGCGATATGTTCATGGAAAAATTTAAAGACCAGAATATGGAGGTATCGTGCAGAAAAATTTACTATGATGCCGCTGATGAATTGGATCAAAAAGTAAAAGAATACGATAAAATTATTATGTTCGCGACCAACAATGGAATGTCGATTAAAAACCAGGGTGCAAATTATTTTTGCAGTCAACTTAAAGAACTGCAAAGAAAAATCTTGAGTGCTGAAACACAAATGCAGGACCTGCGTTTGAAAATTCTGGTTGCTGAAAATCAGTATTATGGAAAGCAGTCTGATGAAATTGATAAACGTGATAAAGACATTAATAAAGTCAACTCTCGCATTAACGACACACTTGCTGAGAAAAAAGAATACGACAAAAAAGTTATGGACAGAGTGCTAGAAATTCACAAACAGACGAAAAATGACTGGCTTTCTGCCTGTATGGATGGAAAGAATGAACAAGGCCTTGCGATGAAAGAAGAGCTTTCAAAAACTTTTGCCATCATTGCTTACTTTAAAAAGAAAAGCAGATGTTCAGACGCTTTTGCAGGAGTTGAAGAGACTCTGAAAAAACGCGATGAAGAAGCGGTGAGAAGAATTGCTTCTGAAGATGAGCTTAGAAAAACTCTGATTGTCAAAGCGAACAACTCTGTAGAGATGAAGCTTTCAGAAGAGCAGATGAGCTGGATGTCGAGAGTACATATGGATGCTTATTGCTACCAGTTTGCGCATGGAGATACTGCTAAAATTCCAAAAAAATGTTCTGAGTTTCCTGAACTTTTATATTCGATGAATTTATCGAAAGGTTATGAGAAGGCGAAGAAGGCGTATGATAATAAATGTGAAGACAGATACCTTCGCGGTTTAAAATCAATTGCAGCCCAGAAATAAACTAAAGGCCTGTTGAAAAGCAGGCCTTTTTATTCGTCATCCCACTCGATATCAGAATGAATTGTCACACCGGAAACTGTTTTCTCTTTTTCTTTTTTGATAAAAGGAAATGCCAACGGAGAAGTCCCTTCAAATGTTTCTTCAAAAGCAATCGTGATGGTTCTCGGAACAAACTCCATTAATGTTCTCAGGTAATCACCGTTATTAATTGTATCAATAACTGAGTTATCTGCATCGGGTTCTAAATCAATTTCCATCATTGGCTTATTTGAGGTATTCTTAACGACTAAAGCGACCTTGATTTTATCGCGCGGAATTTCACTCGTCATATTCCACGACCCGAAATGAAAGTAATCTAAGTAGAAAAACGATTTCTCGTATTTAAATTTTCGAGGGATTAACAACTGCTGCATAAACTTTCTCGTTGATGGGTCTTTCGATTTCTTAGCTAGTTTTTCAGCTAAGTAGCCATCTTCAACGCGGATGATATAGGCACCTGGGTTTCTGGTCGACTCAAACAGTAAATACTGAAAGCCCACTGAAAATAGTGTAAAAAGTTTTTGTTGTGTGAGGTGAACGTGTACAGCGTCAGTTTCGATCAGCGTTTTTACGCCTTCGTAGAGGTCTTGTTTTGTTAGATCTCCGCTCATTGTTATTGTGCCTTTTGTTTTTGGGTTGAGATTAGTATTAAATAATCAGAAAAAAATTTTTAGAGATTTTTGATGACCTTGTCAATTCTTTGCTGCTTTGAGTTCATAGATTTCCGATCACAAATTGGAGTCATAGTAGTTATTTCATTGACTCATCTCTCTAAATTTCTTATTATTCGACCTTAAATTTAAAGTTAAAAAAGTTACAAAATTTTTTAGGGTAAATAACCTTTTTGGAGACGAATTATGAAATTAATGGCCAAAACTAGAAACATTGGGATCTCTGCCCACATCGATTCAGGAAAGACGACTCTCACTGAACGTATCCTTTTCTATTGTGACAAGATTCACAAGATTGAAGACGTTCGTGGTGGTGGTGCTGGTGCGACTATGGATCACATGGAGCTTGAAAAAGAAAAAGGGATCACGATCACTTCAGCTGCAACAACTGTTCACTGGAAAGGAATCGATGAAAAAGGAATTACATTTGCTGACGGTATCGATAAAGACTGCCGTATTAATATTATCGATACTCCGGGCCACGTTGACTTTACAGTAGAAGTTGAGCGCTCACTTCGCGTTCTAGACGGAGCAATCCTGGTTCTTTGTTCAGTTGCTGGTGTTCAATCTCAGTCAATTACAGTTGATAGACAGATGAAGAGATACTCTGTTCCACGCATGGCCTTCTTAAACAAAATGGACCGCATGGGTGCTAACCCTCATAAAGGTGTTGCTGCTCTTAGAGAAAAACTTTACCACAACGCAGTTCTAATGCAGTTACCGATCGGTGCTGAAGAAAACTTCAATGGTGTTGTCGATCTCATTACTAGAGAAGCTTATTACTTCGATGGAGAAAACGGAGAAAAAGTTAGAGTTGAAGCAATTCCAGCAGACATGGTTCAAGAGGTTGAGGACTTCAGAGAAAAACTTCTCGATGCAGCTTCAAACTTTGATGATGCAATGGTTGAAAAAATTCTTGAAGGACACGATATTTCAATCGCTGAAATTCACAACGCAATTAAGATTGGAACACAATCTTTAAAGTTAACTCCAGTATTCATGGGATCAGCTTTCAAAAATAAAGGTGTTCAGCTTCTTCTAAATGCTGTTTCAAGATACCTTCCGTCTCCTCTTGCTTGTAAGAGACCGATCGCTATCGATAACGACACTAAAGAAAAAATTGAACTTATTCCAGACGGATCTAAGCCACTTGTTTGTATGGCGTTCAAGATTACTGACGAGCAGTTCGGTCAGTTAACTTACACTCGTATTTACCAAGGGACTTTGAATAAAGGTGATACGATTATCAATACACGTACTAAGAAAAGAGTGCGCGTAGGTCGACTTGTTCGTATGAACGCTAACGATAGAGAGAACATTGAAACTGTAGGATCTGGGGATATTATCGCTATCATCGGTATCGATTGTGCTTCAGGGGATACTTTTGTTGGTGACGACAAATTAGATCATATTTCATGTGAAGGTATGCACATTGCTGCAGCTGTTATCGAACTTTCGATTTCAGTTAAAGATAAAGATCAACAAACTCGTCTTTCAAAAGGTCTGCAAAGATTTATGAAAGAAGATCCAACTTTCCACGTTTTTACAGATGAAGAATCTGCTGAAACACGTATCGCTGGTATGGGCGAGCTTCACTTAGAAATTTACGTTGAAAGACTAAAACGTGAATACAACTGTGACGTTCAAGTTGGTGCACCTCAAGTAAACTACCGTGAAACAATCAGACAAGAAGCTAAATTCGATTACCTCCACAAGAAACAAACTGGTGGATCTGGTCAGTTCGGTCAGGTTGTTGGGATGATTAAACCTCTTAACGAAGAGAAAAAAGAAAACGATGAACAAGTATTCAAATTTTACAATGAAATCAAAGGGGGATCTATTCCGAACGAATTCATTGCTTCTTGTGAAAAAGGATTCAACGACGTTATGGATAAGGGACCTCTTGCAGCGTTCCCTTTAATCAACGTTGAAGTTTACCTTCAAGACGGTCGCTACCACGACGTCGATTCATCTGATCTTGCCTTCCGTATTGCTTCTCGTATGGCGATGAGACAAGCTGTAAAAGCTGCTTCACCTGTTATATTAGAACCTATCATGAAAGTAGAAGTTGAAACTCCAGATGAATACCAAGGGGGCGTTATTGGTGACCTTTCTTCTAGAAGAGGGATCATTCAAGCGTCTGAATCAAACGATACTGGTGAAGTAACAATCAATGCTCTGATCCCGTTATCAGAAATGTTCGGTTACTCAACAGTTCTTCGTTCAATGTCAGCTGGTAAAGCTTCGTACACTATGGAATTCGCGAAATACGGTGAATGTCCAAACAACGTTGCTGAAAAAGTTATCGCTGAAAGAAAAGATAAACTAGCTGCTCAAGCTGAGTAGGTCGATCAGTTGCTCCAGTGGAGTTTCTGAACTTCGAAATGTAATACAGATAACAAGATATTATGTATCAGAGTTCGACCAACCATCCTCGCTACTTTTGAAATTCAAGGGTCCCTTTTTGGGGCCCTTTTTTTATATAAAAACTTCACGGCTTTGGTGTTGACCATTGCCATAGTCCAATCTTTTTATTTAAATACGTTTATTATGATAGAAACATCTCAACTCCAGACATTAGTGGCCGTGACCCGCGCGAAGAGCTTTTCCAAAGCTGCTGAAGTGCTTGGTGTGACTCAATCGGCGATTAGCCAGTCGATTAAGAACCTTGAATCAAAACTCGAAATTAAAATCTTTAAGCGCTCAGGAAAGACGGTTGTCTTAACTACTGAAGGCGAAAAACTATACGCTCTTGGAACTCAGTTTTTACAAACGATGGAAGAGACTCTGGTTGAAATCCAGGGTGACAAAAACCAGATGCAGGGAAAAGTTCGTATAGGAACTCTGACGGGAATCGGGAAGACTTGGCTTGCGAAAGAAGTTGTTTGGCACGCGAAAGAAAACCCTGATCTTCAATTGTCAGTTCGTATGGGGCACCAAGAAGATTTGCTTCTTGATTTCGATAATAATAAATTAGATATTCTCATCATGCCTGAAGATGATCTTCCGGTTCACGGTGA
>JACMRM010000259.1 GCA_014376445.1 Bacteriovorax sp.
AAAGCAAGATTCTGATTAATCTCAATCAGACGTTCATCAACTTTTGCATTTTTTGTTTTTCCAGTCTGAGTAGTTGGAGTTTTTTTCTGATCATGAAAATTAATTCGATCTTCAATTGAAACTTGTTCCTCCACTCCTTGTTGTTGACCTGGTTTCAGCGTTTCGACAGTAAATGTTTTTTCCTGCTGCGGTTTTTGAACTGGTGCCTGTTGCTGTTTGCGTTGCTGGATTGGAGCTTGGATTTGTGGAGCAGCAACAGCTGGTGCCGGTTTTTTAATGTAATAAGATCCGCCACGCTCGATCATATCGAAAGCACGGTTGGTGTCATCTGAGTATGTTTTTGGTTCTGGTTTTTCCTCGTTACTGGAGCAACCGGCAACGAAGATAAGACATAAAGACCAAGAGATAAGATATTTCATAATTTAACTATAAACGATTAACGAGTTCTGGATAATCGACGAACGGGTTACGGTTTCCTTGCAGTTTCATAATTTTTTCGTTTCGGAGAAGCTCTTCCTGATCGACGGGATCTTCTGTATTCCAGGTTTTCAGATACTTCGCTTGAGTTACATCTATGTTCATCTTATACCGAGTTGAAAAATAATAAATGGCACGGGCCACATTTCCTTTATGTTCAATAGGCGGTTCAAATGATCTGATATCCGTCCCGACAACATTTCCAATTTTTGAGTCAAGGCAGCTTGAATGGATTACTTTACCTTCAACGTCGGCAAAAGGAAAATTATTGCGGGTAGAGTTTGCCCGCATATCAACCGGAAACAGGTGATGAAGATCAGTCTTCTGCAAATCTGCCGAAAACTCTTTTGAAAACTTGCTCTGAGGCCATGTGTGTTCACAGTTCATATATTTCGGATTTGGAATCATTTCAGGGCCTGCACCCTGAGTTTCGTCGATGCTAATATTGCAGTAAGCATCTTTAACAGAATATTTTCCATTGCCGTGGTCTTCAAGAAATAATTCACCAAACATGATCTTGCGTGCCTGCTGATAGGTGTACCTCAGTTTCTGAATTTCACATATTTCTTTATTTGGGCAGGAATCAGAAAGTGTATCGTTGGCATCTGCATGTAAGACATGAAATTTTGCAGAGAGATTAAAAATTTCCTGGCGGAGTTCTTCCGGAATCGTTTTATCATTTGAAAATTTTTCTAAAGTTGAGTCTGGATAATAGGTAAGCGAGGCAGTTGCTGTGTGGCACAAAATACCAGAAATAACATTAGCATTGTCTTCATAGTCTACATCCTTTTAAAAATATTTAGACTGTTTTGCTTGATGATTAAGGCAATTTTATTTTACAACTAAACTGCTCCTGTCTGGCAATATTTTTTCACTGGATTAAAATAGTCGGCAATAGTCACATGTTTGAATAATTATGAGATTTGATTAGAATAAGGTTAATTAATATTTTTAAAGGACATCTATGAAATACAGAAGTGAGATTACAGGCGTTGGATCATTTGTTCCGCCAAAAATTTTTACCAATTTTGATCTGGAAAAAATGATGGAGACGACTGATGACTGGATTCAGCAGAGAACCGGAATCGTACAGCGTCACTGGGTTGATGAAAAAACGACGACCTCTGATCTTGCACTGGAAGCGAGTGTGAGGGCCATAAAAGCAGCGGGACTAGTGAATAAAGATATCGACATGATTATCTTTGCTACATTAAGCCCTGATCATGATTTTCCCGGTACAGGGTGTTTTTTACAGGCAAAATTAGGCATTCCTGAAATAGCTGTTCTCGATATCCGTCAACAGTGTACAGGTTTTATTTATGGATTAAGTATTGCTGATAAATTTCTTCAAAGTGGTTCACACAAAAATATTTTAGTAATTGGGGCAGAAGTTCATTCTAAAGGTTTGGATAAAACTCCCAACGGAAAAAATATTGCTGTTCTATTCGGTGATGGAGCAGGGGCAGTCGTTGTTTCCAGAAAAGAATTAACGAATGAGAAAACTGAATCTCGTATTATTACGTCGCATTTATATGCTGACGGATCTTTTGCAAAAGAATTATGGATTCCGGCACCGGGAAATGCATTAGGGAGTGATCGAATTAATAAAACAATGCTGGATGAAGGAATGCATTACCCGCAGATGAACGGTAAAACTGTTTTTGTTCACGCGACAAAAAGAATGGCAGAGTGTCTGCTTCATTCATGCAAGGAAGCAGGCGTTTCACTTGATGAAGTTGATGTCTTCTTGTTTCACCAGGCGAATTTAAGAATCAATTCGAAAGTCGCTGAAATGCTTTCGATTCCAGAATCAAAAGTTTTCAATACAATCCAGAATTACGGCAATACTACTGCAGCGACAATCCCATTGGGAATGGATGATGCAATTAAGGCCGGCATTCTTAAAAAAGGAATGCTGGTTGCAAGTGCTGCTTTCGGATCAGGTTTTACGTGGGCGAGCGCGGTCTGGCGCCAGTAAATAATAATGATTTTCATCCAAAACACATAGTAATGTCTTGAAAAGCCCTCTTACATGAGGGCTTTCTCTTATTTTTGCCCAAATAACATTTATCTTTTCGGGGTAAAGCCTGTCCAGATTTTTTTCCACTATCAACGAATTATAAAAACTGACAAGTGTCTTCGTACTCTTATGTTTCACACCATTATTAAAGATATAGTTCAAAACATTCTTCAGATCTCCAAGCGATGTTATCTGCCTAAAGTGGTAACGGTGTTTATAAACTGCACCTTTTGCTTTTTTGAATTTGTTAATTGCTTTTGACAAAGTGATACCAAGGGCCTGCATACCTTTATGAAGTACGAGATTATTTTTCGCCTCAACGAATAGATGCACATGATTATACTCCAACGTGTAATGAATAATCTTCAACCCCTTAAGTCTTCCTCTAATAATCGCCCGATGTAGTGACTTAAGAACAATCTTATTTTGGATATCTGCCTTATTCTCTCTAACCTTAATGGTAAGGTGGAGTGGAGTTGGCTTGAGGACTTTTGGCCTTGATGTATGCCTGATCCCTTTATCGTGAATGGCAGGTCTGCCTGCGCGGCTAGGATTTAAAAAAGTAAGTTGTTTGCCTTTATGAATTTTCATGAATATCTCCTTGATTGGAAGTATTCAATTAAGGCAGAGATTCAAACCTTGGAAATAGAGGTTTTTGTAAGTTTTGGATTTAGGCAGATATCAATTTTTGATAAGAAGAAAGAAAAAACTGAGCATGAGGTTGAGGCATGCTCAGTTTTTATTATTAGTGCCAGTAAATTTTCAAGACATGATAGAAATTAGCATTGATTGAATTCCAGAATTTTTCAAACCATCCTTCGTGCATACTAGCAATCTCACGGTTAGGGTAAGCATTGACTGCAGCATCTACGACTTCAGGAATATCTATCAGGATCATGTTAGCATCACCTGGTGTGATGAGATGTTTTTCAATCGCATCATCACGAAGTTGTGCTCTAAATTTCGGATGGGCAACATTGATAAGCTGGATGGCGCGCTCTGATGTTGTTTTACCGCGAAGAACTGCAATTCCGTATTCTGTTACAACATACTGAACACTTTCGGCAGGTGTTGTAACGTGACCGTCATAAAGATTCATGACGATTGTCGACATGTCACCGTTTTTAGCAGTTGATCTGATTGCGATCACAGATTTTCCGCCGTTACTTCTTGCTGCTCCCGACATAAATTCCACCTGACCACCGGGAGAAGAAATTCTTCCTTCGGGACCGAACTCTGCGTTTACGTCACCTGTTAAGCGGACTTGCAGTGCTGTGTTTACTGCATGGAATTTTTCGGTCTGCTGGATATTGGCCGGAGAGTTTACTTCTTCAGTCGAAATAAATTTTACGTCCTTATTTTTATTCAGCCATTTATAGAGATCGCCTGATCCGTATGCAAAGCCAGTTTCAGCTTTTTTCGCAATTCCCCTTTCCATGATTTGTTTCAGGCTGTCACCGAACATTTCTGTAGAAATTTTTAAATTCTTTTTACCTGCGGCCGCAAGACCATCGGGAAGTCCACCGAAAATATTTCCGATCCCGATCTGTAGTGTTGATCCGTCGTCAATCAGAATACCAAGGGCCTCACCAATCCGTTTTTCAACAGTAGTGTAAGGAACAACGGGTGGTCCAGCGAGCTCTGCTTTACTCTTGAAGAAAGCCGTAATCTTGCTTGAGTGAATAAAATTGTCACCAGTAGTAAAAGGAACCTTCTCGTTCACTTCTGCAATAATTTTCACATTCGGATTACCTTCAAGAATCGCATGAATCATATCGTAATTTGGTCCAAATGAATGATTTCCATTAGCATCGGCCGGACTCACACGTACTACAATGGCGTCGTATTTAAACTCCGGCATTTTTGGATCGCGCATGAAGCGGGGGAAGTCACTCAGGTAGCCGGGAACGTATTGTACATAACCTTCAGTGTGAAGCTTTCTCATGTTGCTTCCGACAAATAAAGATTTAAACTTAATTTTTCCGTCAGCGAGTTCAGCACCTTTTCTCAGTGTTGACTCGTTGATCCCATTTACTAAAAGTGAAATTTCAAAACCTTTTTTCAAGGCAGGTGCTGCTTGAATTAAGGCAGACATTGCTTCCGGGCTTGCACCAGCAGCAATCGGGAAGAAAATTTTTGCTCCATCCGGAATTTTTGCCACTGCTTGCATCAGGTCGCCTTTTGGATCGTGACCAAGACCTTTAATGATATTTGTGTAAGGGATCTGTGGTTCCGGTGGAAGAAACTTTATTAGATCTTTTTCAAAAGTTTTCATACCAGCTTTGCCGTTGACAAAAACAACAACACCAGAGTGGCGCTCGCTCGCAGCGTGCATTAGGCGGCGGCCGATTTCATAATGGGCAGATGACCGGGATACGCCAAGCTCGTTGAATAAATATTTACGTTCTTCGTCTGTTGCACCTTTGGCCGTTTTTCCTAATTCAATACTTGCTGTCCAGGCAACACAGTTGTCTGACTTACAAGGGCCGCGCTCTTCAGGGTTTGCTAAAAAGAATTTTACATTTTTAGCTTCATCAGGATTTAATTGAATTAAATGTGAATAACCCCAGATAGGGTTTTGTTTTCTGTTAGGGTAACGGTCGAAACCGCCTTTGATCATCCATTCCTGTGCCCAGACATTTCGGGGCAGGTCATGTTTTCCCCAGCGATAAACAGGTGCTTTAGAATCTGGTGATGTTCTAAGAACACCTGAGACGTATTCGTTGACGACTTCAAAACCAAATTCCAGTGCGAGTGTAGGTTTGGCTTCGTCTTCAAGGTTGAATTCCTTAAGATATTTTTCCACCATCGCATCATCATTCATGTCTAGGGCGACAAAAAGTTTTTTTACTCGTCTTGCAGGAGGACCGACGTCCAGGATCTGATACATCAGTTTATTTTCGTCAGCAAAAGTTTTTAATCTACCAACGAGTTCACCGGTTTTTTCCATACCGGGAAAGTCTTTTTTCGCGATCAGCTCTTTTATCAGATCCAAACAAGGATCGGCAGCTAATGCAGAAAAAGAAAACAGCATCGTGACGAGAAGAAAAAAAGTATTTAATTTTTTTATCATAATTAGTTTACCGGATATTGTTTGGTTTGAGGCCAGCTGACCATCTTACCGTTGTTAGTATAAGTTGCGTTTTTGAATGCAGCAGGATCAGCGCCCTCATCATAAACAAAGATTACGCTGGCACGACTGTTCATGGCATCGCCGATACCGTAGTCGCCGCTTACTCCTAAATCTTTCATTACAGCATAGTATTTTTTCGTGCTGTCGTATGAAATGATCCAGTTTAAAATATCCAGACGATCTTTATCCGTCTTAACAGTCTTTGGATAAAAATCCTTGAAGAGTGCAAGCATGCTTTTATTACTTAACATCATTGAGTGCAGATCATCCGGGCCTGTCTCGTTCATGATGTGCTGAACTTGCTGAATTGCAAGTTTTGCTTTGGCATCATTTAGCAATCCATCAGGATCAGCAATGCCAAGACCTATAAGCCTTGATTTTATTTCTGAAGCCTGTAAGAAAACACCTTGTGCTTTACAGAAAATAAAACAGTGTTCACCGCCGTTCTTCAAAAGGTTAGGGTACTCCTGGCCGTCAAATCCACCGAAAGTAAACTTCACACGGAAGAGAGCAGCTCTTCTTACTTTCTGATAGTAATCGATGACGCTTTTTTCATTGGGAGTAAGAAGGTAAGATACTTCAAGAGTAGGACTTGATTGAACTGTTCTGCGTGCAAGATATGAATCCACATTTTTCCAGGCGAGGCCTGTCTCTTCAATTTCACCGTAACCGCGGGCCCCCGGTGAATCGAGATCGATAATATATTTTCCTGCACGCAGAAGACCGTGGTCATTATTATAGTCCGGCTGAAGCCCTACCTCAGTTCCGAAACTATTCTCTAAAAAATTTTGCAGTTTTTTTCCTGTCGTTTTATTTAAAAGAATGACGGGTATATCTACACCCTTGGAATTCTGTTTTAAAAATACCGGGATATTATTTTTCTTCGCAAACTGTGCGATGAAATTCCTGTGATTGACATTGGCATCAATGTCGATAGTGTCTGCCACATTTTTATCAAACGAAACCAGCATTTCTTTGATAATCTTTATGCAGTCTTCTGCATATACGCCTCGGGGAAAAGTCATCGATAGCAACATGATAATAGCTGAAGCTTTTAAGAGCGGCCTAATCCTCAATTTAACCATCACGAGAGTACTCCCATCTATTAAAAAATACGAAATCTAAGCTACTTATCGGAATAGCTGACTGAAAAGTTTAACTATTAAAGTTTTTTGGTCAGATACTCGATAATAAAACAAGTACTTTAAGGAGTTTGTGTGAAAAATAAATCTTTGGCATTATCGGTTCTGGTTTTAGGCATACTTTCGTCGTGTTCTTCAGCACCTCACAAAGAAGCGGTGAGAAAGCTTGCTACAAAAGATTATGAATGCTCATTCGGTGAAATAATCGACGGGCAAAAAGCAAATTTCCTCTTTGCTCCTGA
>JACMRM010000007.1 GCA_014376445.1 Bacteriovorax sp.
TATCGAAACATTTCGGGACTCAAGACTTATTTGACAATGTTGGTTTCCAGTTAGGACCACGTGAGCGCGTTGGTCTTGTCGGAAGAAACGGTTCGGGTAAATCGACGCTTTTTAAACTAATTCTCAAAGAGTTATCTCCAGATTCCGGCGAAATTACTATTCCGAAAGGGTATAGACTCGGTGCTCTCGAGCAGCACATTCATTTTACAAAACCTACAGTTCTCGAAGAATGTATTCAGGTTTTAGATCCTGACGATTTTTTAGAGCACGAAGCAGAAAAAATACTTTTTGGTTTAGGCTTTACTGATGAAGATATGCATAAAGATCCCATGAGTTTTTCTGGTGGGTATCAGATCAGAATTAATCTCACAAAAGTTCTTCTTCAATCACCGAATTTACTTCTTCTTGATGAGCCTACCAACTATCTCGACATCGTTTCGATCCGATGGTTAAAAAGTTTTTTAAAGAATTTTCCTGGCGAAATTATGATCATTACCCATGATAGAGAGTTCATGGATGATGTTGTAACTCATACGATGGGACTGCACAGACAACAATTAAAAAAAATCAAAGGTGATACGGCGAAATTTTATGAGCAGATTCTTCAAGAAGAAGAAATGTACGAAAAAACTCGTGGAAATTTAGATAAGAAAAGAAAAGAAATGGAAGCGTTTGTTGAGAGATTTAAAGCGAAAGCTTCCAAGGCTGCTCAGGCCCAGTCGCGTATGAAAGCACTGGAGAAAATGCAGACGATGGACAAACTTGCGGATGTTGACTCGTTGGGATTTAGATTCCGTTTTATTGAATGTCCTGGGAAGCAGATCGCTGAAGTTAAAAGTTTAAGTTTTTCATATCCTGATAAGCCAGAAGATCTTTTATTTCACAATTTAAGTTTTCCAATTAATCGCGAAGATAGAATTGGGATCATTGGAAAAAACGGAAAAGGAAAGTCGACATTACTCAACGTAATTGGCGGACACTTAAGTGCAAATAAAGGGAAAGTTAACTTTCATCCAAGTGCACATGTGGGACATTTTGGTCAGACGAACATCAATCGTTTGAGTATGGAGCATACGATCGCCGAAGAAATCCAGGCGGAAAATAGCGAGCTTTCAATCTCTGGTGTCCGCAATATTTGCGGGACAATGATGTTTGATGGTGACCTCGCAAAGAAAAAAATTAAAGTTTTATCCGGGGGAGAGCGCGCACGTGTTTTACTTGGAAAAATTCTTGCAAAACCTGCCAATCTTTTACTTCTCGATGAGCCTACCAACCACTTGGATATGGAATCAATTGAATCATTAACTGAAGAAATCGGCAGTTTTCCTGGTGCAGTTGTTATTGTGACTCACAGTGAAATTATGCTTCGAAACTTAGCGACAAAACTAATTATTTTTCATAATGGAACGGCTGAATTTTTTAATGGAAATTACGACGAATTTTTAGAAAAAATTGGTTGGGAAAGTGAAGAAACGAAACCTAACAAAACTCTAAAGAGAAAATTAACTGAAAAAGAAATTAAGCAGAGAAAAGCTGAAATAACTATCGATCGCGCAAAACAAACAAAACCTTTAAAAGAAGAAATCGAACGATTAGAGGCTGAGATTACGAAAAATGAGGATCTATTAGGTCGAATTACAAGTGAGCTTGAAAAGGCCACTACGGCAAACGATACGGCGAAGCTGACTGACTATGCTCATGCGGTCGGGAAGCTCAATCATTTGATTGATGCCCTTTTTGAAAAACTCACAAACTCTAATGAAAGCTTCGATTTCATTAATAAAAAATACGATCAAGAGCTGGATTCACTTAACTAGCGAAATTTGGGCTCCGTCATAGATGGTATTAATAAAATCACCGCCAAAATGCCGCATTGCAAACTTGCGTTATTTTGAGTACCGAATGAGTTGTATTCCCCTCTTGAGAATGCTATTTTTGCCCATTAAAATTCAACTAATTCAGAAGAGAAAAGACCATGTTAAATGACAACTTTACTTACGCGTTTTCGAACGAAGCTCAAAACGAAATTTACGACTTCATTAAAATTCTTCATCAATACGAAAAAATTGAAGATGCAAAAGTTTTAGAAAATGATGACTGCCCAACTTTTTTAAAAGAAGTTGAAGAAATCAGAAACGAACTTGAAAATGGAAAACGAATTGTTATCGTCAGACCATTTGTCGATCTTCACAACAAATACACAATTCAAGAACAAAGAACTGTCAGCTGGTTAATTGGTAACGTTCTTGGTGATCCATTAATTCAAAACGAAGCTGGCGATAAAGTTATTTGCGTTTACGACCGCGATCGTAACAACTCAATGACAAAAGGTGCTCGTTACCATCAGACTCGTGAAGGAGGAACAATTCACACTGACAACGTTAACGTTCCTTTTCACTGGGAATATTTAGTTCTGAGCTGTATCAGCCCGGCAATGTCTGGTGGCGAAAATATTCTGGTTAACGCTTTAACTGTTTATAAAATTTTAAAAGAAAATCATCCAGATGTTATTGCAATCCTCGAGAAAAATTTCTTATGGGAAGAGCGAGGAGTGTCGGATGCAACTTATGAAGCGCCGATTTTAACTTACAACAAAAAAGGTGAGCCGATGTTCCGTCACCTTCGTCCGTACATGGAATCAGCTCACAGAAAATTAGATACGCCATTAAGTGATGAGCAGATGTATGCAATCGATACACTGGATTCAGTAATCGAGCATTCGGACAATCAGTACCGCCATACTTTTAAGGCAGGTGAAATTCTTCTGACTTACGATTCGCAAGTTCTTCACGGAAGAACTTGTTTTTCCGATGCTCAGGAAGCAGTCACAATTTTCGATTTCAAAAAAGATAACACTAAACCACTTAAACGCACTATGGACCGTCTATGGGCGAAGAAGAGACAAAAACTATGTCTAGTTTAACAGCGCTAATTTTAGCTGCAGGATACGGATCACGTATAGCTGACGTAACAACAGACCCGAAAAGTTTATTAACAATTAACGAAAAGACGTTGATGGACTGGCACTTCGAAAGCCTGGCAGCCGTTGGCGTGAAAGACGTTGTCGTTGTGACTGGATACAAGAGAGAAGTGTTAGAAGATTATCTTGATAAGTTTAAAAACAACTTCAATCTTCAATACGCTTTTAACGATGATTATAAAGTTAAGGGAAATACATATTCATTATTTTTTGGCCTTGAAAAAGTGGAAACTGATTTTCTTCTTTTTGATGCTGATTTAATTTATGAAACAAATATTTTAAGAGCATTCGTTGAAGACCATCACTCTAACCAGATTTTGGTGGGGGAGAGTTCTATAGATGATATCGAATGCGCTAAAACGATGATCGATGCTGATGGCTTCGTACGCATGACAATTGATAAAAGAGCTGTGACGTCTGAAGAGCGTGCAAAATATAAATTTGCTGGAGAGGCTATCGGGATTTTAAAATTTTCGAAAGAGTACCGCGATGACATGTTCAGAGAATGTAAAAAGTTTTTAGCCGACGCCCAGAATATTTCAAAAAACTGGGAACACGTAATGAACGAGTTCCTTCATACACACGATATGGGAATTCATCAGGCAGTGAGCTCTAAATGGGTTGAGATTGATAACCGTGAAGATTACGCGCGAGCAAAATCTCTTTTTGGGAATAAATAATGAGTTGGCTTTCGGAATATAGAAGTTCCCTAAAGAATATTCATGCTGAAGAGTTTTTAGACGTCTATTTTTTTAGACCGCTTGCTTTCGTTATTGTGAAGTCGTTATACAAACTTCCGCTTACTCCCAACAATTATTCATTCATGTCGTTTGCGGCAGGAATGTTTTCCGCTTATTTATTTTATAAAGGGCTCTTCGTATGGGGAGCGGTCGCATTTTTGCTGTTCGCTATTTTTGACTGTTGTGATGGCATGCAAGCTCGCATGAAAAAAAATGGATCGGAGTTCGGTCGTTTTGTAGACGGACTTGTTGACTACACATGCAACATTGCTTGTTATATCTGTCTTGGATTTGGTGTAGCGAAATACATGCCGATGACTGGATCAATTCCTGCTGTTTATTTAGTTATAGCTGCAGGTATCAGCAAGGCGATTCACTCGATTACCTATGACCATTTTTTAATGGAGTCCTTGACGTATGATCGTGGAGATGGTGGATTTGTTCAAAGAGAGCTGGAAGAAATTAGAGAGAAAATCAGATTGATTAAACTTGATCCAAACGGATCTAATCGTCGTCATTTTATTCTTTGGA
>JACMRM010000030.1 GCA_014376445.1 Bacteriovorax sp.
ATATAAAATTCTTACAGATATTTTAGGTGATGTAGATCATCTAGGGGATTTGAACTTTAAAGTTGCTGGAACAAAAGATGGTGTAACAGCTATTCAGATGGACATTAAGATTACAGGTCTGACTCCTCAAATTATCGAAGATGCTATTGGGCAAGCTTATAAAGGAAGAATGCACATCTTAGGTGAGATGGCGAAAACGATTGCTAATCCACGTGATGGATTCAAGCCAGGTGTTCCAACAATCATGACTGTTATGATTCCTACAGATAAAATCGGGGCCCTAATCGGACCTGGTGGAAAAAACATCAAAAAACTTCAGGAAGGGTTCGCTGTTACAATCGAAATCACTGAAGAAGGGATGGTTAAGGTTCTTGGATCTGATATGGAAGTTTTAAAAACTGCAATCGCGACAATTAACATGCAAATCAATGGGCCAGAAATTGGATCTGTTTACGAAGCACGTGTTGACTCGATTAAAGAATACGGAGCATTCGTTGAAATCGGTAACGGTGTCTCTGGTCTAGTTCACGTTTCAGAATTCTCTGATGAGCGCGTTCAAAACCCAGGTGACTTTATTTCTGAAGGCGACATGATTAAAGTAAAAGTCATGGAAATCGACAAAATGGGAAGAATCAAATTGTCGGCAAAAGCTGTTCAATCTTTAAAGAAAAAAGTATAGGCCATAAGAAGGTAAATAAGTGATCACTGTAAAAGTTAAGAAGCTCTCTCACTACGATGAGAGCTTCGCTCTTCCATCATACGAAACAACTGGAGCTGCGGGTGCTGATGTACGTGCATCTCTAGGTGCGGGCGAAAAACTTCTTATTAAACCTGGTGAGCGCGTATTAATTCCAACAGGTCTTTCAATGGAAATTCCCGGCGGATTCGAAGTGCAGGTTCGTCCTCGTTCAGGTCTGTCGTTTAAGACAGGCCTGATGGTTTTAAATGCGCCGGGGACAATCGATTCAGATTACCGTGGTGAAGTGAAAATTATTTTAGGAAATTTAGGAGAAGTGGACGAAGTGATCAATCATGGCGACAGAGTGGCCCAATTGGTTCTTGCTCCCGTCACTCAAGCGATTTATACGGTTTCGACAGATGAATTGTCTGAGACTTCCCGCGGTGCCGGTGGATTTGGTTCTACTGGTAGACTATAAAAAAGGAGCTCAGTGATGGGTCTAAAAATAGATTACAAGCAAATAACAAATTCTGATGAAGCGTATGCGAAAGTAAAAACGTTGATCACGCCGGAGTACGTTGAAAAGTTTCAGGTAAAAGCTGACGTAAAATACGATGATGTAAAAAAAGTAGTTACAGCAAAAGGCTCAGGCTTCACGCTAACACTTTGTTTTTTACCTGATCACTGTGATGTAGATTTAGATCTTTCGTTTTTATTAAAACCTCTGAAGAATAAAATTTTAGAGAAGATTGAAGGTCAGATCCGCAAGAATTTATAGAAATATTATAGGGAAGATATGTCGAAGACTCATAAAGTAACATTAAGACCTGAAGGCAAAGTTGTGCATATTGAAGAAGGGAAAAACCTTCTCGTTGCTCTTCGTGAAGCTGACACCTATATCAAATCAAGCTGCGGCGGTCACGCGACATGCACTGATTGCATTATTAAAATTGTTTCAGGTGAAGACAATTTAACTCCACCGCCATTCGAAGAATTAAAACTTCTTGGAAATGTTTTTCATATTACTAAAGAGCGTCTTGCTTGTCAGACGATGATATTAGGTGATGTAACGATTGATATTTCTAAACACGATAAAGCATCAGATGAAGCTCGTTTAAAAAACAAAACTTCCAATTACTCTAAAAAAAAACAGGCAAAACCTCTAGTTCGAAAAGAACAGGATATCGGAAAGATTAGACAGGATAAATCCGACGAGCAGGCGAAATTCGAAGCCGAACAAAAAGAGAAGTCAGACACCTGGAAAAATCACTGGGAAAAAGAGAAAGGTCCCATCAATGAAGCAAAAAAATTAGCTGGCGGCAAGCGCCCGAAATTCTTTGACACCGATAAAGTCGACTATGAAAAAGATACATATACACGTCCGCTTTCTGCTGAGTCGCAGAAGCTGAAGGACGACAGACTTGCAAAAGAAAAACAATTGAAGAATGATAAGGAATTAGTAAAAAAGAGCAAAGAAATACCAGAGTCTGATAAGGACTTTAAAAAATTTCGGAGCTGATTCTTATAGGATGATTTATGAAGAGTTTGATTGTCGCTTTCCTTGTCACAATATCTCCTTCAGCTTTTGCGATCAGCGAAGTTAATTACGTGGCTTCCTATCAAGAAAAAGTCATTCCTGTTTTGCATAACTATCAGTACGGGGAATTCTCCGGCACAAATAAAACTCCAATCCATTATGCAACTTATACAACGAACCCAGCATCGACCCGCTGCCTGGTTATTTTACCGGGAAGAACTGAACCGATTGAAAAATATGCTGAAGTTGTCGAGAATCTTGATACAGGAAAACTAGCAGGACAATTTACTTATTTCTTAATGGACCACAGAGGCCAGGGGTCTTCGGGAAGAATGCTTTCTGATTTTGATAATTACCAAAAAGGTTACGTGGACCATTTCGAAAACTACGCAAACGACATAAAGATTTTTATGGATACAGTCGTGGCGCAAAAAAACTGCAGTCATAAACTTCTTCTTGCCCACTCATTGGGAGCGGGGATCTCTATCGATTTTTTACAAAGATACCCGGAATATTTTGACCGTGCTGCTTTAACGTCGCCGATGCTTAAAATTTTAACAGCGCCTTATTCATATACTGTCGCGAGATCAATTGTTCTTGCAAGTATGGCCGCAGGACGCGGAAAAAAATTTGCTGTTGGACAAAAAGGTTTTAATCCAACGAGAGATTTCGAAAATAATGATTTCACAACTTCACCAGTTCGTTATGAAATGGCGATGAGTATGTTTGATATGTTTCCTAAAGCAAAACTTGGTGGAGTCACTAACCGTTGGTTGAATGAAGTTATGTCTGCGACTCACAATATTCGCAAAAATTACCGCGATATTAAAATTCCTCTGCTTGTATTCAATGCCGGAAATGAACTTTATTCTGAGCCTTCCGAGATGGCTCGTTTTTGTGATGAAGCTCCGTACTGTGTGCGCACTTTTCTTCCTACTTCAAAGCATGAAGTGCTGATGGATCGCGATGCTAACCGTGATGTGGTTATGACTGAGCTGACAGAGTTCTTAAAATAACTTAATAACGAGTGAGCAGATCTTTCATTTTCACCAGATCGGCCTTACGTGAATGCCTGTCGATGTTTACTGATTTGTTATCAGCAGTTTCGATATTAAGCTCAAAGTAGCCTTTATTCTCAAAACCTTTCATCTCCATTGCTTCCATTGACGGCAGTCCCTGACGGGCCCTGATCTTCGCCATATTTGGCGAGTCCATAAAATGTTCAACAACCACTGAAGTTTTATCCTTAAGCTGATAAGTTTTTTTCCAGAACGGAATAAAAAAAAGTTTATGGGTAACAGTCACTGTGCGATCTTTTTTTGAAAGAATTTTTTCATAGAAAAAGAAAGCAAGCATAACAAAAGGAGCGAGAATCAGCGTCCACTTAACGAGGTTTCCAAGAAAGAGCATTGAAGGGTCTTCAGTGTAGGTTAAAAGCTTTAAAATAACGGCCCGAGCGGCAAGCCACATGATAACCACCACAGAGACAGCAGCTGCAAGATAGCCCCAGAAGATCATCGGCAATCCATAAGTTTTTAAACTGAGCTCCTGATCTCTAATTTCAATGCGGTCGCCTTCGCTGGCGTTATCAGTTACAGGAAATATATACATCAGGCCCATTAAACACCTTGAGTTAAATTTTACAAATCAGAATACCTGATTTTAGTATACATACACTAAATGTACTATAAATCGGACGCTAAAGAACATGCGCTATTATTATTAATATTATCACAGAATCTAGGCATTCAAGCAGGCAACCATTCTATTGTATTTATCTTCTAAGGGCGGAATTGATTTCACACAATGGTCGGTTTTCTTCGGGCAGCGTGGAGCAAATGCGCATCCTTTAGGCAAATAAAGAGCAGAAGGTGCCTCGCCCGGTGCTACATCATTTTTTGTAGCAATAGATTTGAATCCAATTTTCGGAGCGCTATCTAAAAGAATCTGTGTGTAAGGATGTTTAGGATTATTGAAGATTTCATCACGAGATCCATATTCAACCACTCTTCCCAGATACATAACCAAAATACGGTCAGAAATATGCTGAACGACTGAAAGGTCATGAGAAATAAATAAATAGGAAAGTGAAAAATCCTGCTGAAGTTCTAGCAGTAAATTTAAAACCTGAGCCTGTATAGAGACATCCAATGCTGAAACCGGTTCATCCAAGATCAGAACTTTTGGTCTTAACATCAGTGCGCGGGCAATTCCAAGTCGCTGGCGCTGGCCACCGCTGAAATGATGAGGGTATCGAAGAGCAAACTCTTCGCGAAGACCAACTCGCTTCATCATAACGAAAACTAATTCCTTAATTTCTGCTTCAGACTTATCAGTATTGATACGAAGTGGATCAGCAATAATATCGAATGCTTTTTTTCTTGGATTTAATGACTGGTACGGATCCTGAAAAACCATCTGGATGTGAGAATGAAAATCTTTTGGATTGTAATCAGGGTATTTTATTTTTAAAAGTTCGATTGAGCCTGAAGTTGGAGCTTCAAGTTTCGTGAGAACTTTTGCCAGCGTACTTTTACCACATCCTGATTCGCCGACGATCCCTAAAGTTTCATTAGTGCCAAGAGTGAAATTAATATCTGAAAGCGCTTTAAGATCAAGCGGCTTCTTAAACATTTTTTTGATCGGGAAAATTTTATTAATTGATTGAACTTCTAAAATTGAACTCATTGAATCACCCCTGATTGAATAGGGTGAATACAGCGGAACTCTCTATGCTTAGGCTCCATCACTTCAATTGCAATCGGACTTCTCTGGCATTCAGTCATTACGAATTCGCAACGAGGATTGAACTGGCAGCCAATTGGTCTTTGATGAAAGGCCGGAACAATTCCTGAAATCGAAGGCAGCGGAGTTTTTGGCATACGTTTTAAATTATCTACCAGAGCGCCAGGCCTGCTCGCTAAAAGCGCATGGGTATAAGGATGGCGTGGGTGCGTGATAAGATCCGTTGTTTTTCCCGACTCTATAATTTCCCCTGCGTACATAACCTGTAAACGTTCACTGTATTCACTTACGACACCAAGATCGTGAGTGACTAAGATTACCGACATATTATTTTTTTCCTGCAGCATCTTGATTAAATTTAAAATTTGTTTTTGAATCGTTACATCGAGTGCCGTTGTCGGTTCATCTGCAATTAATAATTTTGGATTGGTTGAAATCGCCATGGCAATCATCACTCTCTGGGCCATTCCGCCTGAAAGCTCAAATGGATAAGCTTTCAGTCTGTCTTTTGGAGAAGGAATACCGACTAAATTAAGCAGCTCAACAGCTTTATCGATAGCATCTTTTTTTGAAAGACCTAAGTGTGTCTGGATTGTTTCAATCATTTGAAACTGAACTGACAAAAATGGATTGAGTGCAGTCATCGGATCCTGGAAAATCATTGAGATTTCCTGGCCTCTAATTTTCTGCCACGCTTTTTCTTTAAGAGATAAAAGATCAACACCGTTAAATTTCGCAACATCTGCTTTAACGATTGCGCTGTCGGCGAGAATTCCCATCAAGGCAAGATTGGTAATACTTTTTCCTGAACCTGATTCACCAACCACGCCGAGCATTTCACCTTGCTTCAATGAAAAACTTAGATCGCGTACGGCATGAATATGATCTTTTGATCTATCAGATTTAAAATGAATATTTAAATTTTCGACGATTAAAAGTGACATATTAATTCTGCTTTTTTAAGCGCGGATCGAGAGCATCTCTCAGACCGTCACCTAAAAGGTTAAATGATAATACGACAACTAAAATGCAGAGTCCCGGAAGAGTCACCATCCATGGAGAGCTTTCAATATAACTTCTGGCATCTGAGAGCATAGTTCCCCATTCAGACATAGGCGCTTGAGCACCGAGGCCCAAAAATCCCAAGGCCGCCACGTTTAAGATTCCATCACTGAAACCCAATGAGGCCTGAACAATTAACGGGGCCATACAGTTGGGAAGAATTTCAATGAACATAATTCTGAAATTGCTTGCACCAAAAAGTTTCGCTGCAGAAACATACTGACGGTTTTTTTCCACCATTACCTGCGCGCGGATGATTCTTACGAAGTTGGGAATCGCTACAATACTGACGGCAACGATTGCATTGACAATTCCAGGCCCTAAAACGGCAACGATAACGATTGCAAATAGGATACTTGGAAGAGACATGATCAGGTCGGTAAGTCGCATAATGGATTTATCGAGGAAGCCTCCATAAAAACCAGCGATGATTCCTAAAAAAGTTCCTGTGATAAGAGAGAGCACAACTACAGCAAATCCCACCGAAAGTGAAACCTGTGATCCGTAAATAAGTCTGCTTAAAATATCCCGTCCTAAATCATCCGTACCGAAGAGAAAATCTTTTGATCCGCCAGCTGAAAAACTCGGTGGAAGTCTAAGGCTATCTGAGTTAACTAAAAATGGATTGTGAGGAGCAATGACCGGTGCAGAGATAGCAACTAAAAGTGAAAAGAGAATAATCACGATTCCAATCATGGCACCACGGTTTTTCTTCAACTCAAAAAATAAATCTTTTAAAAATTGTTTCATGACTAACTCCTCATCTTTGGGTTCAGAAGGAAGTAAATCACATCGACTAAAATATTTGTCAGAACGATGATGAAAGAAATGATCAGAACACCACCCTGGATAACCGGGTAGTCGCGAGCAGTAATACTTTGAACCAGCCATTTTCCGATTCCCGGCCAGCTGAAAATTGTTTCAGTTAAGATCGCTCCAGTAATAATTGAACCAAATAGTAGAGCAAGAGTAGTGATGATCGGAACCAATGCATTTCTTAGAGCATGGATATAAATAATTCTTTTTCTACTCATACCTTTTGCTTTAGCTGTTCTGATGTAATCTTCATTTAAAACTTCCAGCATACTTGATCTCGTCATACGAGCGATAACTGCAAGTGGAATAGTTCCAAGAGCTGTGGCAGGCAAAATAAGGTGCTGTAAAGCGCTCCAGAAAGGTTTAAAACCTTCAACTGAAACAACTGCTGGGCGTAACGTATCAATCAAGTAAAGTCCTGTATAGGTCGGGATGTCGTAGATAAAATTAATTCGACCGGAGACCGGAGTAATTCCCATTTTTACTGAGAATAATAAAATGAGAATTAATCCCCACCAGAAAATAGGCATTGAATAACCAATAAGAGACACACTCATAAGAAAATAATCAAAAAAACTATTTCTTTTAATGGCCGCGAAAATCCCCATGGGAATTCCGAGAATGGTTGCACCTACAAGGCCCACCATTCCGAGTTCAAGTGTCGCAGGAAAGCGTTCGATAAATTCACTCCATACAGAATTATTGGAAATAATAGAAGTTCCAATATCTCCTCTAAAAATACTTTGAATATAAACTACGAATTGCTGAGTGATGGAGAGATCTAGGCCTAACGATTTTTTCATTTCCAGATATTTTGCAGGATCTGCTCCACGTTCACCGATAAGATTTAATACCGGATCTCCTGGAATAAGTCTGATCATGAAAAAACAAACAAGAGTGATCCCGAGCAGAGTCGGGATCAGATCCAGTAATTTTTTAGAAATATATTTCATCTTTTTATTTACTCAACAACGATATTAGTTAAGTAATCTTGCCCTAAAGGATCAAGTTTATATCCCTTAATGTTTTTTGCCATTGCTTTAAAAGTTCTTGAGTGAGCGATATTTACAACAGGCGCCTGATCGTGAGCGATGACCTGAGCTTGCATATAAAATTTTGTACGAGCGGCAACATCAGTTGTTGTTTTTGCATCATCAATAAGCTTATTGAATTTTTGATCGCACCATCTTGGATAGTTACTTCCAGATTTTACGCTTGCACATCCAAGCAGAACTCCAAAAAAGTTATCAGGATCGCCGTTGTCTCCAGTCCATCCCATTTGAATCATCTGGTGCTGGCCCGTTTTAGATTTTTCTAGGTATGTTGGCCAGTCGTAAGAAATAAGCTTTACCTTAACTCCGATTTTTGCAAGATCGGCCTGCATTAATTCACCCATTTTTTTTCCATTTGGGTTGTATGGACGAGCTACCGGTAGAGTCCATAATTCAGTCTCAAATCCATTTGGGAAACCAGCTTTTTTAAGAAGTGCTTTAGCTTCTTCAACATTGTAATCGTAATCTTTAACAGTGTTGTTGTATGACCAGATTGTCGGAGGAATAATATTTTTAGCAATAGTTGCATTACCCATATAAATCGCATTGATATAAGTTTTTTTATCAAGTGCATGACTGATGGCCTGTCTAACTAAAAGATTATCAAACGGTTTTTTTGTTACGTTCATTGCAAGGAAGCCGATGTTTAATCCAGAATCATCCATCACCGTTAGGTTTGTATTTTTCTTCATTTCAGGAATGTCAGCAGGACTTGGATCAGTTGCAAGTTGGCATTCACCTGTTTTTAATTTCTGCGTGCGAACGTTGGCGTCCGGAGTAATCGCGAAGATTAATTTATCAACGTTTCCTTTTTTACCCCAATATCCAGTGTGTTCTTCGTAACGAATCACACTGTCTTTCTGGTAGGAAACAAATAAATATGCACCAGTTCCCACCGGCATTTTATCCATGTCTTCTTTTTTATTTGCAGCAGCCAACTTTGCACCGTATTCGGCAGATAAAACACTCATGAAGCTCATTGCCATGTTGGCAAGAAAAGTTGCATCTGGTCTAGAAAGAATAATTTGAATTTTCATCGGGTCGAGAGCTTTGATATCCGCAATAGTTGTCCCCATTTCCATGCCGTCAAAGTATTCATATTTTCCGCCCGAAACATTGTGAAATGGATGGTTTTTATTTCTTTGTCTTTCAACAGAAAAAATCACGTCGTCAGCATTCAAATCACGAGTTGGAGTGAAGTATTTTGTCGTGTGAAATTTAACATTTTTTCTAAGATTAAAAATATACACTTTTTTATCTTTTGAAATTGTCCATGAGTCTGCAAGACCCGGAATCAGTTTTGTACTTCCTGGGGCAAACTCAACTAGGCGATTGTAAATGTTTGCAGAAGAAGCTGTAATTGAAGTTCCATCTGTTACGAGTTGTGGATTAAAAGAGCTAGGAGAGCCTTCAGAGCAATAAACAAAACTTTTTGCAAAAGCTTGTGCAGGTAGAATAATTAACAGGAGAGATAATAAAGCTAAAGATTTCACAAAACCTCATTGGTTGGCGCTGATAATGGAGAAGTCGTATAATTGTTTAATATCAGATGCCTAATGACAACTTATTTAGTTGGTTTTTACTAAAAAAAATAAACAAATTCACTAAATAAATGGCTAAAAATGTCCGATATGAGGGTATTGAACTCTCCGGTATTTTAGATGAGACTTTATGAGTAAACATGCACCTTACAGCCTTGCCCGTAAGTTAACAGTCGCTTCTGTAGCGATTTCTGCAGTTACAATGATTGTCATCACTGGAATCGTTTACCTAATAATCGTATCGTTCGGAAATATGTTTCTTACCAATGAACTAAATGAAAAATCAGAGTTTATTAAAAAAAGTTTTATTGAGCCTATATGGACTTACGACCAATATCAAATCAACGAAGTTGGTAAGTCGCTACTTGGAAATAATAAATATACTTATATCAGTGCCCTAAAAATTCAATCGGCCGATAACGAAGTGCATTATGAAAACAAACGCGACAATTTAAAAGATAAAGACTTTACTGCCATTGCTAATTTACCTTATTCGAAATCA
>JACMRM010000260.1 GCA_014376445.1 Bacteriovorax sp.
ACAGAGTTATCAACAATTTCATAAACACAGTGGTGAAGACCACGCATACCAGTGTCACCGATATACATACCTGGCCTTTTTCTAACAGCATCCAGTCCTTCAAGAACTTTAATCTGATTCGATCCATACTCTGCTGTGACTTTTGAAATTGATTCGTGTGGCACTTGTGGTGCGGGCTGTTCATTGTTTTCTTCCAAAACGTTACTCCTCTAATATTCTTTAGGTTCGTGTGTGAAGAAGTTTTAGTTAGCTCAATACGGAACCATTCTTGATATGAATGTTGTTAGCCCCGCTGATTCGATCTAATTCTTCCTTAAATTTTTCGTTGGCCGTAGTTATCAAAACTTGAAATTCACGTTTCTCTAAATACTCAACGAGCCTACGCCAACGATGCTGATCTAGTTCGCCAGAAACATCATCAATTAACACTATTGGATAGGACATATATTTATACCGAAAAAGCTCTATATAGGCAAATAACAGGCTTAAATAACTCATCTTTTGTTGGCCTAAAGAACAAAAATCGAAAGAGTTTAAACCGTCAAAAAGGAGCACGTAGTCATCTTTGTGTGGACCATATGAAGTATGCCCGCGATCACTATCTGTTTCTATGTTGTTAGCGAATAATTTTTGAATGTTTTCCACTGACATTCCAATAATGCGCGAATCGAGATTGATTTTTAAATTATGCTTTTCTGAAAAGAGTGATTGAAATGTTTGACCGAGTAGTGGTTCTAACGCTTCAAGAAATTCTACGCGTTTTTTTGTTAAGAAAAACGAAAGTTGTGAAAGCTCCACGTCACCCGCAAGTACTTGCTCTTTAAAACGGCTTGGTTTCTTGTTTAAGAGCGTATTTCTGAATCTTAAGGCCAGAGTATACTTCGACAAAGATTTCTTATACTGGTCGTCTAACTGGCCTAAAAAATAATCCAACCATTCACGTCGATCACTAGCATTGTTATGAAATCCATATGAATCAAATGGATTAATGAACACAACTTTAATGTCTAATCGTTTTTTTACAGGAGTACCATCAACAAACCAGAGAATAGAGTCATTGGTCATCTTGGAAGTGTAACTTTGAATTTCATTATCTTGATTTGAAAATACTGATGAAAATATTATTTCTAGTTTTTCACCATCAATTGACAAAAATTGTGGAAAACTCGTATTTTTACGAAAAGATCTTTTGGTTGCGAGCACATTAATTGCTTCTAATATATTTGTTTTTCCATTTCCATTCTCTCCTAAAATGCAATTAATCCCTGGAGAGAACGAGATGATGTCTGGATTCAAATTTCTAAAGTTCGTTACCTGTAATTTAGAAATTTTATATGTGCTCATCTTTTTACTTCTGTATGACTATCGTACCTATAATTTTAAAGGCATTACAATACACAGATAATTTTGATTCTTAGCTGATTTAATCACAGCAGGTGAAAGTTCATTGTTAAATTCCATTCTGATATCTTCGTCACCAAAAATTCCCAGGATATCCATTAAAAATTTTGCATTAAATCCAATTTCAAATTCTTTACCAGAATAATTAATTGGAAATTTTTCCAAAGCATCCCCAAGTGAAGGGTGGTTTGCAGCGACAGTCATTTCACCTTCTTTCATAATCAGCTTTACACCGTTAGATCTTTCATTCGCCATAATCTTGATACGTCTTACAGCATTTAAAAAAGAATTCTTATCAATGTCAGCATGATTTGTTGTCTTTTTAGGAATGATCGCCTGATATTTTAAATATTCTTTAGCAATCAATCTTATGGCCAATAAATAAGTATTATTAGCATTCAAATAAATAAACGATTCATCAACAGAAATTCCGATCATCTGATCAGGATAAGCTTCAGCAATTTTCTTTAATTCTGTTACGCCTTTTTTTGGAACAATAATTCCATTGATAAGCGCTTCAATTTTGTTATTAGATAATTCAGTCTCAACCAGTGAAAGTCTGAATCCATCAGTCGCTACAGCTCTAAGCTTTCCATCAATCTCTTGCAGGTAAATCCCACTTAAGAATAATCTTGTTTCATCATTTGAAATAGCATGAGAAGTTTTGTTGATAATTTCTAAGATTTGAGTTGTATTTAATTTAAATTCATTAGCATTAGTTCCAAATTGTAAATGCGGAAACTCTTCACTTGTATAAATTAATAGTGTGAAATTAATATTCCCACAGCTAAGTTTTAAATTATTTGATCCTTCTGGAAGTTCAATTGTTAATTCTTTATCCGGAAGTTCTTTTACAATATCAAATATATTTTTAGCATTTACACAAAAGGTACCTGGTTTTTCCACAATAGCGTTGGCAGTTACTTTTGCTGATACTTCCAGATCAGTAGCAGTCATTTCAATTTTATTATTTATCGCTTGAATTTGAATAAAATTTAAAATTAAGCGTGTATTTTTTTTATCTACAACGCTTAAAATTTTATTAAGAGTTTCTTTTAATTCACCAACAGAAATTTTAATTAACATAAGGTCTTATCCTAAATTTTATATATTAAGTTTTTAGCAATAAGACTTCATAGTATCAAGCTTCATTGGGTCTAAATGAAGCTCTTTAATCAGAAAAGAAATTTATTAAATTTAGAAATATGAAATGATTTAATTAAATCTAATCTGAGTTCAGTCAGTCTCTTAATATATTATTTATAATTAATACTTTTCTTATTACACTGTGGATAAGTGGAAAAGATAAATTTGTTTCTTGATTTCAAACGCTTAGTTAAAACAACTACCTTGATTATCTCGAATAACTTAAGCGCTTAAGGGGCATTTCGTCCGGATATTCTTTTAATACGGGGTCATTGTGCTCATGTTATTCACATGTTTCCCACACACTCCCAACATTACTTCATAGATTGCTTTAATTTGCTTTAAAATGAAAATTTCCCAAAATGTTTTCCACAGAGTTTCCAACATTGTGAATAACTTTTTGTGGACAAATGCTTATGCGAACTTATGTTATTAACACGAGTCCCTAAGTGTTTTTTTTAACATGGTCCCTGTTTTAAACCTCAGCTGTTATGTGGAAAAGACCGTGGATATCATGTGAACAAGATGTTGATAACTTCAATGATATTTACCAATGTTATCAATAGCTATCCACAAAAATTGTGAATAGCTATTGATAACATTTGGGAATTATTTTTTAGATTCTTGATTATAGATTAGATTCGATGGCGTTGATGTCTTTTGAGAGCGAAGAGTCAGTTTTAACTTTTTCAGAGATAGCATTTACCGCGTGAATAACAGAAGAGTGATCTCTGCCGCCAAAATACGCCCCAATTTCCTGTTGTTTTGCATTCACAATTTTACGAGCAAGGTACATAGCTACGTGACGAGCTTTCGTAATATCCTGGTTTCTGCCTTTCGATTTTAAATCCGCAAGCGGGACTCTAAAATATTGAGCCGTTGCTTTCGCTACAGACTCGATCGTAATTTCTTTTTCATTTTCACTGTTAGGGAACATCAGTTGTTCTTTAACCAGATCAACTTCAATTTCCACGTTCATCAACTCGCTTACGGCCTTAAGACGAACCAGAGACCCTTCCAGCTCTCTGATGTTGGTTTTAATTCTCGAAGCAATCAACGTTAAAACATCTTCATTGATATAAAGATCAAGCGCTTCCATTTTACGGCGAAGAATTGCGATTCTCGTCTCTAGGTCAGGTGGTTGGATATCAACCACAAGTCCCCACTGAAGACGTGATTTAATTCTCTCTGAAATGCCTGTTATTTCTTTAGGGTTTTTATCAGAAGTAAAAATTAATTGTTTTCCTTTATTATGCATTTCATTGAACACATGGAAAAACTGATCCTGAGTTCCTTCTTTGTTTTTTAATTCATGAATATCATCAATCATTAAAACATCAACTCTCTCAGTATATTTTTTGAAGAAATCATTGATCTTGTTAATTTTCATCAAGCTAATCATCTCTTCCATGAAATCACGCGTAGTGATTAGACAGATATTGTAGCTTGGATGCTTTTCAGCAATCTCATTTGCTACTGCATGCAGAAGGTGAGTTTTACCCAGCCCGGAATTACTGTGAATATATAAAGAAGGATATTTCCCTTCTTTGCCAGGTGTCAGCGCCACGGCTTTCGCCGCTGCCTGAGCAATATTATTTGTAGGGCCCACGATGAAATTATCGAAGGTCTTAGATCTATCAACTCTGATGCCCGATTTTGTAGGATTCATGTGCTCGATATACTCAGCATCTACGCGCGATTTTAAATCTTCACGAGTAGGGGTTAAATCAAGCGTAAACTTTGCTCCACTCATCGACTTAGG
>JACMRM010000261.1 GCA_014376445.1 Bacteriovorax sp.
AGAGCTCCCGGCTCATAACCGGGTGGTCACAAGTTCAAGTCTTGTTTGACCCACCATTTGTCAAGCTGGTCGAACTTTCAGCTAGAACATTTTGAATATTAAAAAGGGAGCCGGCGAAAGCCAGCTCCTTTTTTAATTTATCCCTACCAACTGCAAAACTTATTTCTAATTTATTTGGAAAAACTTCAATCCTCTCAATCAAGCTCACAATTATTTTCTGCTTTTTGCTCGTTGTTAATCCTGTCTTTTTCAATCCATTTAAAACCTCAATAAAATTCTCATAGGTCAGAAGATCAACCGGCAATTGATTCTGCAATTCTTCACTCTTAAGCACCAAAATCTTTTCCTCATGCTCATTTTTAGAGATCCCAAGCTTTCCCATCTGAGTGTAAATCGCACTGGCAGAAACTTCTTTGGGAAGCTCACCGAGTCTCACAGTCAGCGATTCAATCTGGGTATTGATGGAATAAATTTTATTTTTCAACCGCACGATGTCTTCTGCCTGCTGATTATTTCCCTGAAGTACTTTTCCTTAAGTAAGCTTTCCAAAATCAATCTCGTGACGTTTCTGTCACAAAAAAATCCAACCAATGAGTTATTCACCGGCCTATTTTCAGGTCAAACATTTTTCTTCTCTCTTTTGAACACCTAAATTTCTTTCTGACAGCTCATTCTTCAGAATAGAAGAACCTAAGGTGTATGGTTCTTCACGCCTCATAAATGTGGGGGATTAGCTTCGTCGGGTAGTGCCTCTTTTGTCCATCAATTTTTATTTGAATGTTAAAGAACTATGTCTTGAAACCATCATGTGGTCTCAAGCGATTTGCATCTACCGTAAATACGGTTTTATTTATCATTGCTTTTACTCTGCATACCTCCTGGTAAATGTATTTCATTAATTTAATTTCGATAGAGCGAGCGTGGGAAATCACCTCGCCGGCAATTGTTATAATTCTTTTTCTTGTTGTTTTTATAAAACATCCTTTTTCAGGCACGACTGCAAATGAAGAAAAGTAATGCAATTGGAAAAAAAGGAATTACGATTAATTCAATTGATCCTGGACCAGTTGATACAGGTTGGATGAGTTCTGAGTTAAAAAATAATTTAGAAAATATTTCACCATTTGGAAGAGTTGGGTTGCCGAGTGACGTAGCTTCACTTGCTGTATTTCTAGCCTCTGCTGAAAGCCAATGGATTACAGGGCAAGTTCTTAAATCTCGTGGTGGATTATAAAAGTGTAAAGCTCTAGCTATCGATCAAAATTTGATCGTTCCATTTATCATTTATTGCTTCTTTATATTCCCTTCTTGCAATATTTTCTATGACGTTAAAAAAATTCTCGTATCCCTCAATTGCATCTCACAAAAAAGGAGATGTTATAATGAAATTGAAAATTGAAAAAATTGAAACGATGATTTACACCATTCGGGGTCAAAGAGTGATGCTCGATAGCGATTTGGCAGAGCTTTATACAGTAGAAACAAAACGATTAAAAGAGCAGGTTAAGCGAAATATTGACCGCTTTCCTAGTGATTTCTTAATTGAACCTACTTTAAGTGAGTTAGCAGATCTAAGGTCGCAAATTGCGACCTTAGATCAATTAAGTTCTTATAATTACGTTTTTAAACATGCACCGTATTTATTTACTGAAAATGGTGTGGCGATGCTTTCCAGCGTTTTGCATAGTAAGGAAGCGATTCAGATTAACATCACCATCATGCGAACGTTTACAAAACTGAGAAGTTTTCTGGCCTTCGATTCTTCCTTAGATGATGAAGGACAATTTAAAAAGAATACCAATCAACTTTTTAAAATTATTTTTGAAAGATTGGACAATCTCGAAGACCAAATTACACCGAAGCTTCCAGCAAATAGAAAAAAAATTGGATTTAAACCAGATCGAAAAGACTAATAAAAATTCCAAAAGACGATTTTAATAGCAAAGACTTTATATAAAATTTTCTCCGCCCCGAGACCTTAAAAATCTCGGGGCG
>JACMRM010000031.1 GCA_014376445.1 Bacteriovorax sp.
ACTTAAGAAAACTCACACATGTACATGGTCTTATGATTACATTTGGGAAAACTGGACATTGAAATAAAAATAATGACAACAACTGAAGCTCAACCACTTGTTAGTTTCGTTATTCCTTCGTACAACTCGGGAAAATTTTTACGTCAGACTCTCGAAAGTTGTCTTAATCAAACCTACCCTAATATTGAAATTCTTCTCATCAACGATGGATCAACAGATAATACTGATGAAATTCTGGAAGAATTTAAAAATGTAAAAAATCTTCATCACATTAAAAATGAAAAGAATGAAGGGATTATTTATACCTTAAATAGAGGTATGAAACTCGCGCGTGGTGAATTCATTGCAAGAATGGATGGGGATGATATTTGTCTTCCTGAAAGAGTTCAGGAGCAGGTGAATTTTTTTAACAAGCACCCGGAGATCGACGTTCTCGGGACAGATATTATTATTATCGATGAGAATAATAAGAAAATGGGAAGACCAAGAGAAGTTATTACTTCACAAGCTGAGGTTGAATGGTCGATGATCAGTTCATGCCCGGTTTTTCATCCGACAGTTATGTTGAGAAAAAACTTGCTGGATCAAGAACCCTTTGCAAGTTCAACCTATTTTGGATCGGATAAAATTGCTGAAGACTTGGGATTATGGGGAAGAGTTTTACTTGCAAATAAAAAAATTGCTGTACTCAACAGGCCATTTCTTCTTTACAGAAAACATAGCGGATCTTTAACGTCAGGTTATGCAAGCAAGCAGATTGATATGGCAGTTTCAATTGTTTCTAAATTTGCTCAAAGCAAATGGACAATTAAAATGACTGACTCGTTCTTACTTAATATAAGAAAAAGGGACCAATTTTCCGATAGGGCCTTTTTCATTGAAGCTAAATCAATTATTAATCAACTCAAGAATCAAGGGCAGCGCGAATTAGCTCTCGCCGCTCAGATAGACATTCAATTAATGTGCTTATCTTATTTGCATTTCTACTTTAAGAATCAGAAAAAGAATAAAATGCAAGCAACCATCAATACACTTGTTTTTGTTTTTTCTTTGAATCACTTAAATACACTACCTGCCGCATTCTTTAAATTCTACAGAGGGATATTAAGAAGGATAATTAAATGAGAAAACTTCTTAGCACACCCCTGACAATCACGATCGTTTGGTGGATCGGATGGGCAATTATTTCGAAGTGCTCATTCACTGGCCTTGATATACCAACCGATAAAACTTTTTTTATTGTTTTTCTTTTTGCATTGTCATTGGCCATCGGTGGATTATTGACGAAATTATTGCCCGTACAAGAAAATTTTGAACCAAAATCTAATCAGCAAATGGAAAAGAGATTTAATTTCTTATTTAATGCATTCTCAGTTGTTCTTTTTGTAATTCTAGGAACTTTGGCCATAAAATGTAGCCTCTTACTTTTTAGTCATTCTGGAGCAGACTATAAGCGCCTCGCTTTTTCTACTGAAGATTATACTGGATTTTTATTCAATTCGAAAAAATTAGAAAACCTCTATTTTTTTATTTCAAGCCCATTATTATATTACGTGGGTATTTATGGATTAGTTGATTTCTGGAAAAATACAAACTTCAAAAAGCTAGCGATCGCTTTTGCTCTTAATGGTCTAGATGGTTACATTCGATTGGCGAGAGTTAATGTTTACATGCTCATTATTATGTTTCTTCTCGTTCTTCTTATGTCTAATAGTTACACTTTCACTATTCTTAAAAAGAAAAAAAAGCAATTAGCCATCTTCCTTTTATCATTTTTAAGCATCTTAGTTATAGGATCCTTTAGAGGCTATAAGGCCAACGAACAGTTTAATCGCTTTATTATCGACTATCACACTATCGGTTTTTCTCTTTTCGATTATGAATTGAAAAACCCGAACTCTCCACTGAACCAGACAACGACTTATGGGAGATTGAGCATTGGTGGTCTTGAGACTTTTTTCACAATATTCATCAGACAATTTGATAAAAGTTACTACTCTCCTGCTCTAAGCAACTCTATCCGCATGTCCAAAGACCAAATTCATATCGGCCATGATAGCTACAATAGCTTTTATACCTTACTCTATACTTTTTATTCAGATGGTGGCTTTTTCGGAGTTATTCTAGCGGGTGTATTGATAGGTCTTTACATGCATAGTAAATTTAAAAGATGGGAAAAGTTTCATCATACAGTCGATGCTTTTTATGTAGTACTGGTTCTCTCGACACTGATACTTTCTATTTTCGTCAGCCAATTTGAAATCATGAGAACCTGGATAGTATTAATAATTTGTCTCTTAGTTGATATTTCAACAAAGTATTTTAAGACATTACCTTTTAACAAGAGCTAAGTATTCATCAATCATTTTCTTGGTCATAATCTTATCCGAGAAATCATTTATGACTCTTTCTCTGCCTTGCTCTCCGAGTTTTGCAGCAAGCGGCTCATCCAAAAGAAGTCTTTCAATCTTTGAAGTTAAATCTTTTGCATTACGAGCTTCAAAAAGCAGTCCGCTCGTATTGTCAGCAACAGCATCTGCCAGTCCATAAATATTACTCGCAACAATAGGTTTTTTCATTGCTGATGCTTCAAGAGCAACAGTCCCAAAACCTTCACGGTAAGAGGGGAAACAAAAAATATCGCCTACTCCCAAATAGTATTCTGGTGTGGCAGTAAAGTTAATTAAAACAACATCAGAGTCAGCTTGAAGCTTATTAATTAAATTACTAAACAGTGGATTCCCCTCGCTCTCCATGGGCCCAACTAATAATAACTTCACTGCGAATTTCTTTTTTAACTCATCGAAGGCTTCTACCAACTCATAGAGTCCCTTTTCATGATTCATTCTTCCGAGAAAAATTAAAATTTTTCCAGTGAAATTTGGAAAAAGTTCTTTTTTTAATTTCTTGATTTCAGATTCAAGCTTAACGTAATCAAATCTCTCTGTATTAATTCCGCCTAAGCTTCCTTTATGAAGTACAGAAAGACTTTTATCATTTCCAATTTTTGATTCAAGTAGAAATTTTTTCTGCCCTAAACTATCTGTATAATTCTGTGTATTCAAAATCGCAATCACACGATCGAGCCAAATCAATAAATCACGCTTAGACCCTCGAAGAGTTACCCAAACTTGTCCTGTATAGGTATGAATTCTAACTGGCACACGTGCGATAAAACCCGCAAGAGCATTCGTAAATCCTGCCTTAGGCGTAAGTGAATGAACAATATCGAATCTCTCTCGCCAATAAAGTAAAACGAGAAGCCATAATGCTTTGAGATCTTTTTTTATATTAATTTCTCTAGGAATTTCCAGACAATGAAAAATCGCATTAGGCAATAATAGCTTCAGCTCTTTAAGAAATTGACCTTCGCTACAAATAATATGCAGTTCAAATCTTGGATCAGAGCTTATAGCACGCAAAAGATCTAAAATATGTGTATAGACAATGGGTACAGTAACAACTCTAGCTATTTTAATTTTTTTCATTTTTTCATTTTCGCTGAATGATATAAATATAAAACTTTGTTAGGAAAAAACATAAGTAGCATCGGTTTTAAAATCATCAAGTAACAATATAGTGGCATTTTGTTTAATTTGATCAGCTTAAACTTATAGACAATCTCTCTCAAACGATCCGACTTTTTTTTCCTTTCGTAGTCTTTTTCATTCCATTGAATATTGTAAAGAGCGGCTTGAAGATTAGAAAAGATTGCGCCTTTTGCCAACATCCTCATCCATAAATCATAATCTTCAACTCTAATCGCAGTGGGATCGTAACCGTTCACTTTTTGAAAAATTTCTCTTCTAAAAATGGCCGCGGCATGAATAATTTGAGTTCCTTTTGCCCAATCTAAAAAACTAGGATTCTCTTGAGTAAGATATTTACCCCAGTCTTGTCCATGATTCACCAAGTTTGCATTAGAACCTAAAACATCGACCACTTGATGTTTATCAAGAAAATCAACTAGCAATTCAAGACGATTCAAAACTGACGAGTCGTCAGCATCTTGCCTAGCTAAATATTTACCTGAAGACTTTTCAAAACATTTATTTAAAGTTGCTGCAAGACCTATGTTTTTTTCATTTTTTAAAATAATAAACTTGGGATTATCTTTGTATTTTCTTAAAATAGCCTCTGTTCCATCAATAGATCCATCGTCACAGATGATAAATTCCCAATGAGAATAGGTTTGTTTAAGAATAGAATCTATTGCTGACTCTAGCGTCTTTTCGCAATTATAAGCGCCCATTAAAATAGAGACTACTATTTTCTCCATAGTCTATCCCATTTTCCTTCGAGCTTTTGCTTGTATGATAATTTCGATTCACAAAAATAAATACATTGCCTATCTACTTGAACTGAATCTTGATTCAGTTGATTGGGATAAGGAAAACTTGTCCCACACTTTTTAAAGCCAAGTTTTTCGGCCCCGGCTAAAATATTTTCATTAAAACTTCCATGTGGAAAACTCATAGTGGAAACTTCTTTACCAATAATATTTTCTAATTCAATTTTACTTTGTCTTAAATCCTCGAGCGCTTCTTCAAGTGGCAATGTCGCTAAAGGGCGATGCGTTTTCCCATGAGAGCCAATGGTGACCAGTGGATTACTGGCCATTTTTTTTAATTGCTCTTTATTAACAAATTGAGGATGCGCTGGATCTACGTAATCCGATACAACAAAAACAGTAAATGGAAGTTTCGCTTCAAATAATATAGGAGCCGCAAGAGTTAAGTTATCTAAGAAACCATCATCAAACGTTATGCTGATACCTGCCTTAGCCTCATCAAATCTCACGATGGAAAGATCTAATTCTTTTAAAATATTAACTTGTTGAGTAAAATTTTTTAGATTAACTGAAAAAATATCGTCTGTAATAGATCTATCAGAATAAATCGAATGGTACATCAGTGAGCGATGAGAGTCTCTTGAAGAAGCTGAACTGAATAACGCAGCCATAGTAGCTAGCTGATGCTTTAAAAAAAAGCTGGTCTGTTGAGGCAACAAATAATTTATTCCTACAATAAAGTAAACTTAGTCCCATTGAGGGTATCCCAAACTCGATAGAATTACCATCTTGCACGTGGCGCATTATCGCATGCCCTTATGGTCATTTCATCATCTAAAAAATGAGAAAGTCGTTTGTAAACCTGCCCATCACTATATCCAAAATAATCTTCAATTATACTTAAGCTAGGGATATTTTCCTCTTGCTCGAATGCTTGCATTAAAGATTCAGAATCGAAAACAGTGGGAATCCTTAAATCATCATCAAACAACTTAGGCAGTTTTCTAGAAAAAACTCTTATAATTTTTTTATTATAAAATAAGGCCTCAAGCCCAACGGAAGAATAAGAGAAAATGATAACATCAGATTTTTTTGCAAATTCAAGTGAAGAAATATTTTTTAAAATCTCTAATTTAAAATTAAGCTGCTTAATTTTATTTTCTAACATAGTTAAGTTTGCAGCAGGGTGAGGAGAAAGATAAAAATCATATTTCGAGGTACAACTTTCATTAAGAGATTTCAGGGATTCAAAAATGGAATCAAAATCATTTAGAGATGGTACAATAAGAACTTTATTTGATTTGATTTTTTGAGAGTCATCAAAAATAATTCCATCATACTTAAGACATCCGATTATTTCGGAATGTAACATAAGACCATTATTTTCCAAATCTTTTTTAAACATTTTACCATGCACTAAATAATAGTCGGGCAATTCAGCCGAATTTAGAAATGTTTCATGATTAACTATTTTTCTTCGATAATTTACAGCATGCTGAATGGCCACAATTTTAGGTTTATTCTCAATCTCACTTAGAACAGAATAAAGATATTGATTAATGGTAAAAAGCTCTCCATAGGTCAGTAGTGTAGTATCACTACTATGCGAATCATTAAAATAATTCCTCATTGAAACACTATAAAAAGAACCTGCCGGATAATCTTCAAGAGCGAATTCAAGCAAGCATGATTTTACCCATGAGCATAGATTTAACTCGCCATATTCAAACGCCTGAGATTTTGAATAATTTATTTTAAAATAAAAATAAAGAGAAGTTGAAAAAACCTTTATAAAATCAGAAATATTTAAATAAGCATTTAAGATGACTTCATTCTGGGTGTATTTCTTCAAATGTGCTCTTGTACTTATAAAATGAATGTATGAAAACTTATGCTTCAACCCTTTCAAATTTCCAAAATGTCGATCACCCTTGGCCATGTCCCAATTTGAAGATAAGCTAAAAAACAATAGATTCTCTAACGCTTTTTTCTTTTTGAACTTTAGCGAGATCAGAAAATCTGATAAAAAACGTACTAGAAAAATTTTCCATTTTTTACTTTTTGCAAGCAAAGATGTAACAGGAATATTGTTATCAATGAGCATTTTTTCAAAAATTGGGCAATCAGTAGTGACAACAAAATTTGTATTTTTTTTAATTCTTTTTAAAAAATCCAAATAGGCCACTAGGCGAACTTTAGAAAAAGTTGATTCGATATCTCGATTGAACATTTTAGATAAAATCCAACTTCTTTTTCCGCCAACTATTAAAAACTTATTATTATCTAATAAAAAATTATTCAAACAATTAAGTAAGTCATCATAATACAGGCAAATGGAATCAAGCGAATTCAAAAGTTCATTCTGTAAAAGTTCACTTGTATTATGCTCAACAGAATCTTGGTTGTTGCTTTTATTTAAAAAGAAGAGATTTTCAGCTTTCAAGTCTTTTGAAAGTGAATCATCTAAGAGATAATAAATATTAACTAAGCTATGGTTCATCTTTAAACTTTTTAGAGATTATCTTAGCTGGATTTCCTGCATAAAATCCATTTGCGGGAAGATCGTCTATCACCATCGACCCAGCTCCAACAATCACATCTTCATGAATATGAGTGTTATAACTCACAATAGTTCCAGCATAAATTACACAATAGCTATCAATAGTAATTTCACCCACGACATCCTGATCATTCAGTTTTCCCTTATGACCGATTGAAAGCAATTTAACATCATATGAGAGCAATACTCTATTACCTATTGTTGTTTTCGCATGCCCTGAAATTAAGCAATTTCTATTAATTTGAACGAACTCACCTAGGTAAATATTATGAGCATATTCTGTAAAAAAGCCTTTTCTAATAACACATGTATTTGGACTTTTGACATGTCCTCCAGCCATCATGAATGTATAAATTCTGAATCGAGAACATACAAATGTATCAGGCAAGCAATTTCCTAGTCCTACAAAAAACAAGGATCTGTGTCTTGGAAGATCATCAAGAAACAATAGATATAAATAATAAAGAGATTTTAAAAATTTCATTTTAGTTACCAGTTAATAATTTATAATAATTGTTTGCCATATTCTCTGCAGAGAAAACATTTGCAGTTGTTTTAGCGTTAAGAAGCAAGGCATCCCACTTTTGTCTTTGATCAATAAAATCTTTTAACTTATCAGAAATTTCAGCTGGTGAATTTGGAGGAATAACAATGCAATTTTTACCATTCTGAACAAATTCTTTAAGTGCACCGACATCAGTCGTTAGCACAGGCGTACCTGCGGCCATAGCCTCGATAACAGTTAACCCAAACCCCTCATAGTCCTGAGTTAAACAACACAACAAATCTAAGTTATCAACAATCTCATGTGAAGTATGAGAAGAATAACCATAGAGTGTCACTGAATTTGTAATTCTATGTTTGTCACAAAATTTTTGGACTTGTTCTTTAAATTCCACATCGTAATGGCCAATAAAAAGAATTTGTAGTTTTGCTCGATAAGACGGTTCCATTAAGATTAATGCTTCTAAAATATCAAAATGACCTTTCCTTTTTTCACATCTTCCAACCAATCCAATTTTCAATTTTACATCTTCAACTTGAAATATATTTTTCACATCATTTGTGCTTGGTATTTCTACTCCATTATAGACGAGGTTACCCTGACGATTCTTCAATTTTATTTTCCTAAAATGTGTAAAGCTATCTAAACTAGCCTTTGAAACGGTAATAATTTTATCAGCAAAAGCGACTACCATTCTATCTAAAAGATATTCCAACATATACCAACCGATTCTTCTTGCGGTCGAACTATGATGGATAACTAACGCCTTCATTTTAATTCTTTTCATTTTTGCCACTAGAAAGACCACAAGACATGACCATCCACCAGGATAAGCCCCATTTTGTGAAATCAATACATCAGTTTGTTTTGGCAAAGTGAAAAGAATGGAGAAAAAATTTTGCAGCAGAAAAAAAGGAAATAAAGCGTATGCAAACAATCTAATAACAAAACCTGGTGAATCAAAATTTTCTAAAAATTGAGCTTGAGACCAAATAGAAATTTTTTTAATTCTAACATTTGGAATTGATTCTAAATCTTTTTGAATTCTTTCCAACCCCTTATTGCCCTTATTCGACAGCACTAAAATCTCATGATTTTGATTAGGCCAATGATAGAGTAGTGTCCTCAAATATGAGTCAACGCCACCCCATGAAGCTTGCTCCCAATAGACACAAATATTCATTATGCTTCCTTAATTACTTTCATCTTCACCCTGAAGTCTTGAATCACATTGCAAAAAAATCCTGCTAAAAAATAAAAGAACTTTAAAATAAATTTATTTTTGATTTTAAAATATGAAAATCTTGGCAATGGTAACCAAGGAAGAATAGGTGTAATCGCAATTTCTTCTTCGGTAATATTGAATTTGGCATTTGAATAATAATATCTCAACTGACCCAATTTTCGGCCAGGATCGAAATAATCAAATGAATGTTCAGTAAAACGATGACGATGAGAAAGATCAGTATTAGCACTCCAGCTGTTCCAATAAGGAACTTGAATTTCTGCAATTCCTCCACTTGAAGTTATGCGATGGATTTCTTCAATGGCCGTCATTGGGTTGTTTAAGTGTTCTATTAAGTCTTCAGCAAGAACATAATCAAAAGTATTATCTTCAAATGGCCACGGATAGGAATTCAAATCGTGGACTACATCGATACCGGGAATTTGAGCACAATCCAAATTTACGAAATCATTTAGTATAATTGTACCTGCACCGAGGTTTAACTTTCTACTTGTTTTCATTATGCCAATCTCCAAAGGTGCCATGATAATCCATCACTCCAGACCTAAAATGCATAATATTGTCGTCACTATTTATAAAACTTGTCCTATGTGTGATAAAGAAAACTGTTTTATGCTCTAGGATTGCTAGTTTTCTGATTCCATCAACGATATTCTTTTCAGTTTGAGCATCTAATGAACTTGTTACTTCATCTAAAAGAACTATTCGTGAACTAGAATAAAATGCTCTTGATAAAGCGAGCCTCTGTTTTTGCCCACCAGAAATATTGAGCGCTGTATCTGAAATAATAGTCTTATCCTTTTCAGGCATTACCTTAATAAATTGATCGCAACCCATCGCCTGAATAACTTCTTCATATCTATTTTGATCAAATGCTGAGTACTCTAAGATATTGCTTTCAACCGTATCATTCCAAACGATTGGGTCTTGAGTGACATAAGAAAAATTCTGTTTCCAAGAATTAAATTTCACATCCTTCAGCTCTAACCCGTTAACTAAAACTTGTCCGTCGTATTCTGGTCTCAGGCCGATGAGAATATCCATAAAAGTCGATTTTCCGCTCCCAGACTCACCCATGATAAAGTAGATCTTTTGACTTTTTAATTCAACATTGACACGATTTAAGATTTTTGAATTTCCAATATAATAATCTAAATTTTTTACACTCAAATCAAATTTATCTGGAAGAAGACCAGCCTCGACTGTCCCAACATCTCTACTGTTTTTTTCAAAAAAAGCTATCAAATTCATTATTTTTTCAAAAGAGGGATAAAGATTTTGTAAATCAATGAATACACCTTGGACTTGAAACACCATAGGTGGAATACGAATAAAAGACACAATAAAAAGAACTAAGAGATCAAAAGGAATCATCATCTTCTTTGATGAAATCAGAACTAATGAAACTAGAACTATTGTAAATGGTTGAGAGAGAATACCGTATAAATTTGAAAGGAAAGTGTTTTTAAAATGCACCCTTTTAAGTTTATTGAGAGATATTTCAAAGGATTCTGAGTGCATTGAAAAATTTTTAGAAGCTAAATAGAATTTAATTTTTGTGATGAAATCAATGATTCTTCCTGCAGTAAAATCACTTTCTTTTAATCTCTGATTCCCAATATTCGTTGCTAACTTATTTAAATATCTAAAAGGATAAATAAGAACAAAGCCTGCAATACCCGTTATGACTGTTAGCTCAAGCGAAATTAAGAATAATACATAACTATACACGACTACTAAAATTATATTGGCCACTACTGTTGTCGCTAAATTTAAAGCATAAGATGCAGATTGAGGATCGTTAATAATGCTTGAAACTAATTCTCCGGCATTCTTAGACTGAAAAGATGCAAAACGTGTCTTTGGAATAGAATTAAATAACTGCACCTGGAGTGAATGAGAAAAATCCGTAGTAATTTTGCTCAAGACATACTTAGTCCATACTGAAATAATGGCCTTGATCATAAATAAAACGATCATCAATCCGAGCACTGATTCCATCGAAAAAGTTAGATGAAAAAAATCTAAGGTTTTGATTATGTAATTAAATAAATTTGAAGATTGAGATCTTTTCCCGTCATCAATTAAAAATCCTATGACGGGAACAATAAGCGCAACACCAATACCCTCCAGTGCCCCAGAAATTATTGTTAAAAAAGTTATCAAAATAGCCTTCATCGGGCTAAACTTAAATATACGGGCCAAAAGGTAAAACATAGAACTCAATATGAAAAAAATTATAGAACACACTGTATCACTACTTCTGATGCTAGTAAAACCTGCACCAATCAAATCTTTTCATTTGAGAATGTATTATTTTTTTCGTAAGTTTCAATACTCCTATCACACTCTTTCTTTTGCCTTCCGTTATGCACCTTTTATAAAAAAGTTTGGCAAAAACTCATTCATACTTGGTAAATGCCTCGTCAAAGGGACATTTGGAACTCCTATTGAGCTGTCTATCGATGACAATGTGTTAATTTATGATCGTTGTGAATTTAGAGGAAGAGGCAATATCAAAATTGGTAAAGGCTCGGCGATAGGGCACGATAATATTTTTAGCTGCACTTCTTCGATAAGAATTGGAAAAGATGTAATCACGGCCGATCACGTGAAATTTTACACTGCTAATCATAATTATTCTGATCCCAACATATTAATTAAAGACCAGGGTGAAGCTCAAGGTATAATTACGATTGAAGATAATGTATGGATTGGAGCTAATGTCGTGTTAGTGAGAAATGCCTATATTTCAGAAGGGGCCATCATCGGGGCTAACTCTGTTGTCAATGGAACGATTCCACCTAATGAAATTTGGGCAGGATGTCCTGCAAGAAAAATCAAAAACAGATTTTAAACTAAAATACCACGTTTTGTAAGAACACTTCGAACCATCCCTTTAGGCATAAAACTCAGCAAATAAAGCACCAGATATTTTTTATCTTTTAAAATAAATGGTTCAATCTTTGAGCGCATTTCTGCAATTTCTCCCTTTTGGAAAAAAACAATCGACTCTTCTAGGGCCGCAAGTTTCAAAATAGATTGAATACTTTCTGAATACGTATTTCTGAAATCAGGAATAATCTTACTATAAGTCTCGATCATCTGCTTTCTTTCAACTGGAAAAAGACTTCGCTTTTCATAAGTCCAGCTTTGATTGTGCATACGCCACTTGGCCAAAGGTTCATCGACATAAGCGAGTTGAGAAATTTTTGATAACCTAAGCAAGAAGTCCATTTCTTCAATCATGCTGAATCTTGAATCAAACCAATAGTCCATTTGATCTAAATAAGATTTTCTCACTGCAATTGTCTCCAATGAAACACAGTACGATTTTAATAACTCTGCAAAAACTTCACCCACTGGTGGTTTTTCATTTTTATAAAGTTGTTTAAAATCACCTTTCTCGTTGAAAAAAATTGTATCTGAAATAACGATTCCGACTTTAGGATCATTAAAAAGAGCGACCTGTTTTTCCATCTTAGTTGCAAACCAGATGTCATCGACATCTAAAAAAGCAATGAACTCACCTTTAGATTTTTTAATTGCCAGATTGCGAGCTTCACCTAAAGAAGTAAACTCATCTGCCAGAAAATATTTTATCCGAGAGTCTGCATAGCTTTTAACAATACTGGAAGATTTGTCTGTAGAGCGATTATCCCAAAGAATAATTTCTAAGTTTTGATATGTTTGTGAAATGGCCGAATCAATGGCTTCACGTAAGTACTTTTCACCATTGAAGCAATTCATGATAACACTGACTAATCCAGAACTATTGCTCATTAGAAAATTCCATCATTTTTTTAATAATGTATTCCTGATTTTCTACGGTCAAATCGTAATGAAGAGGCAGGGTCAGAATCATATCGTACATTTTATCTGTGACTGGAAGTTTGAATGTTCCAGAAGTTTTCTTAATAAATGTCAGTCTGTGGCTTGGGTAATAATGCATTCCCGTCTGGATGCCGTTATCAATTAAAAAATCTCTTAATTGATCTCTTTTCCCATTTGTTATTTTCACTACAAAAATATGCGGAGTCACCTGGTCATAATCCATTTCAATAAAGACCACTGGTAAATTTGCACTTTTAATCAGGCGCACATAGTTCTGTGAAAGAGTTTGACGTTTCTTTTTAAAATCCGGAAAACGTTGCAATTGACCTCTCCCGATTGCGGCCATGACATCCGACATATGGTAGCGCCATCCTTGCTCTTCGACGTCAAAAACCCAACTACGCTGCCCTGAGAATCTTTTTTCGGTGTCACCAATAACGCCTAAAAGCCTAGCATCTCTTACTTTCTTTAAAACTGCTGCATCAGAAGTGACAATCGCTCCACCTTCGCCGGCAGTTAAATTTTTTATTCCATCAAAACTAAAACACACAATATCACCGAAACTTCCGATCAGTTTATTTTTATAAACTGTTCCTAAAGCGTGAGCTGCATCTTCTATAACTCTCAAGTTCATTTTTTTAGCATATTCATAATAAGCTTCAAGATCACCAACGTTCCCAGTGTAATGAACTAAACAAATAGCTTTCGTATTGCTATTTGTTTTAGCCTTAACATCATCCAGATCAAGTAATAAATTTCCTTCTGTCACATCACACGGGATAGGTTTAGCACCAGTTGCACATATGGCCTGAAAAGTGGCCAGATAGGTAAGTGCAGGAACTAAAACTTCATCACCTTCTTTAAGACCAATGGCCTGAAAAGATAAATGAAGGGCAGATGTTCCTGTGTTGACACAGACGGCATCACGGCCAAAAAAAGCACTTAGCTCTTCTTCAAATTTTTTAACTTCTTGTCCCATCCCCAGATACTCTTCACCAAGAACACGTAAAACGTTTTCTTTTTCCAAATCCGATATTGAAGACTTCGATAATCTAATCATATTTAACTTTCCCAAATTTTTGGCTGTTGATCCTTTAAGAAATATTCTAAAGGTCTCTGCTCTGCTTCACCCGCATCGTGAGGTAAAGTAATTTGATTCGCAACCAATGCCTGCTCTTTCCCTATTGGAGTAAAAGCATACCAAATTCCAGCAGCCATTTTTAAAGCCCCATAATTTTTTTCACCAATAACTATTTCATCAAACTGCCCATAACTCTTTGAGCCCGCTCTTTGATCAAAAAAAACAAATTTCATATTCCCATGTGGGACTGTGAAAATTTGTGAAACTTCCTTATGAAGCTTCCATCCTTTAACCACTCCGGCATAAGTTAAGGAGTAGTAAATTTCACCAAATTTTTCATAATAATGTGAATCAGAGCGAACATGATGAAACAATTTCCCATTGGCATTTTCGAAAACATTAAGAGGGAAAAACTCCACCCCATCTATTTTCATTTTGCCCATGGAAGACCTCTTTCAACGGCCAGTTCCACATATCGCTTAATATCAGCATGTGTTTGCTGAGTGCTTACACTCTTCTCATAATAATTTTTGTACCATTGAATCGTCATCTCAATCGTCTCAGAAAAATTCAAAACAGGAGTCCAGCCCAGACGCGCAAGAGCTTTATCACAGCTTAGCTTTAATAAGCGCGATTCATGGCCTGTAGGTTTCGCTGTAGCTTTATACTCTTGCCCTTTCCAGGTTTTTAAAGATTCTAAAACTAAGTCTTCGACTGATTTAATAACATCAGAGTTCGGCCCCAAATTAAATGCTTCACCATCAAGAGCATCTTTACCTAAAGACATCTGCATCGCTAAATTCAAATAACCACTCAAAGGCTCAAGGACATGCTGCCATGGTCTTGTAGAATGAGGATTCTTCATTTGAAGTGTTCCTGAATTTGACCACGCTCTAACAAGATCTGCCACAATTCTATCTCTGGCCCAGTCTCCACCGCCAATAACATTACCGGCCCTGACACTTGCTATTTTCACAGAAGAATTTTTTAAATAGGTTTCGTAATAAGCATGAATAGCTATTTCTGCACAGGCCTTTGAAGCGCTGTAAGGATCTTTACCACCGAGTCTATCCGTTTCGCGATAGCCGTACTCCCACTCAACATTTTCATAACATTTATCACTAGTGATCATCAAAACAACTTTCACAGATGATGTGTGCTTAACCGCTTCAAGAATATTTACTGAGCCCATCAAGTTGGTTTCAAAGGCATCACGAGGTCTCTCAAGACAGTCATTCACAATTGGCATCGCTGCCATATGAAAAATAAATTCCGGACTAAAAGATTGAATTTCTTTTTTTAGATTTTCTAAATCTTTGATGTCACCACGGCTGTCGATCATATGATTTTCAAGTTTTAAAAAAGAAAAATGCGATGGTTCTGTTGGTATATCAATTGAATAACCTTTTACTTCAGCACCTAATTGAATTAACCATGACGCAAGCCACGATCCCTTGAATCCAGTGTGACCAGTTACAAAAACTTTCTTTCCTTTAAAAATGCCTTGAAAAATATTTTGCATTTTAGATCCAGGGTGCTTTATTTGTTTCAATTAATGAATCGAGGTAATTTTTATCTCTCAATGTATCCATGCATTGCCAAAAGCCTGTGTGTTGAAATGCATTTAATTGACCTTCTTCAGTCAATCTCTCCAAAGGTTCTTTTTCTAAAACAGTTTGAGCATCTTCAATATAATTTAATACTTTTTTGTTCATGACAAAAAATCCACCATTGATCCAACCAACATGCGTTTGCGGTTTTTCAGCAAAGCTTGTCACTTGTGAATTACTGATAGACATTTCTCCGAAGCGAGCAGTTGGACGAACTGCAGTTACAGTTGCAAGTTTTCCTGACTTTATGTGCGCTTCATACAAGTCTTTAATATTAACATCACAAACTCCATCACCGTAAGTGAGCATAAAGTTTTCATCTTGAGATAAATGATCTTTTAAAAAAGTAAGACGGCCACCAGTCATAGACTCGGCACCTGTATCAATCAGTGAAACTTTCCAATTAACATTAAATTTTTTTAAATAATGAATTTCACCAGTCGCTAAATCAATCTGATAATCAGAATTTTTTATGAAGAATGAAGAAAAATAATCTTTGATGTAATCTGCTTTGTGTCCTAAAGCTAAAACAAAATCGTTATAACCATACTTCGCATACATATTCATAATATGAATTAAAACAGGTACGCCACCAACTTCAACCATGGGCTTTGGTTTAACAATTGTTTCCTCTGCCAAGCGTGTGCCTTTTCCACCGCATAAGATTACTACTTTCACGTCTTTTCCCTTTGAATTACCTTAAAACATTAGCCAATAACTTAGCATTTTTCATAGAAAAATGACTAGATAATAACTTTTTCAACTTAGAAAATACTTTGCATTGTGACAATGCAAAGAGTCTATGTAGTATTTTTTCAAAGCCGCTAGGCTAAAGGCCCTTACTTGCATAATATACTTTCTAGCAAAAATTTAAACGGAAATAAAATGAACATCAAAACTTTAGTCATTTCTACTCTTTCTAAAATGCCTTATCTCGAATCAATTTACGAAAGAATCATGCCTATTCGCTCGGTAAACTTGGAAAATGGACATAATTTACTATTTGCCTCTAATAATTCTCTAGTGAAATACCGCATAGAAACTTTCTTTAGCAAAGAGCCTCAAACTCTTCAATGGATAGATGCTTTTGATAAAAATGCCATCTTATTTGATATTGGAGCTAACATTGGCCTGTATTCACTTTACGCAGGCAACCTTGGACTAAAGGTTTACTCCTTCGAGCCAGATTCATTAAATTTCGCTGTTCTCAACAGGAATATCCATTTTAATAAATTATCAAATAGTGTCATTGCCTATAACGTAGCACTCTCAAACACTGAGACAATGGGCCAAATTTTTACCTCGCAGTTTATGTCTGGTGGATCTTTCCATCAAATTGATCAAAAACTACAAAAAGATGCTTCTCATTTGCAGGGTGTCGTCATCCAAACTTTGGATAAAGTTGCTGAGCTATTAAACGTGAGTATCAATTATTTAAAAATTGATGTTGATGGAAACGAAAAAAATATTCTTTTGGGCGCCGATAAGGTTTTGAGTTCTCCTGAGCTTAAATCAATACTCATTGAAGTTGAAAAAATTGATGACGATGAAAATAATGAACTCGTGTTAATTCTAAAAAAATATGGATTTAAAATTAATGAAAAGCATTATCTAAACGATGCCAAAACGACTGCCAATTATATTTTAACTAAAAATTAATTATTTTTTAATGCCGTCATATTTCAACTCGATACCTTTTTGAAGGCACAAGAGTTCTACTTCTGGTGAATCAAATTTACATTTTTTCCAAAACTCTGCGTTGCTAGGATGTTTTGCTCTCTCTGCGACATAAGTGTCAAGCTCTTTTGAAGAAACACCAAAGGAAGAAAATATAACCATTCTAGGTAAGATCGAGGGGCGTAAAAAGGACTTGGGGATATGTTTTTCGAGTTTAGGATTAATACTAAAGCGACGGAAGAACTTTAATCTAACAGCATGTCCACTATGCCAAGTTCTTAAGTTCCAAATTATTAAATCCCCAGGAGCGATATCCAAATTTATCGACTTTCCTATTCTTAGAGCCTTCCATGAAAGAGGGCCATATGGCTTCCCAAAAAGTGCTCTAGAAATATTCTGCTTTCCAAAATATTCACGTTTGTAAGAACCCTGTCGTACCTTTAATCCCCCCCCATGCTGAACATGGTCTTGAGTGTAAATCCCCAACCTCACAATTGGATAATCAGTTTTAGTTGGATCTTCAAAATCCTCCTTAGAATCTCTATGGAAGCCTCTTGTTCCCTCTTTTTTCTCACTTTGAACGCAAGAGTCTCCAAAATAAACCAGCTTCCCTTTTAAGATGATTCTCAAAGGTTCCAAAACTCTCTCATCTAACAATACTTCTCTTAGTGATTCATGAGATAAGACATCTCCTTCCAAAGAAGAAAGATTAGTTATTTTTTCTCTAATGGATCTAATTTCCTCAGGAGAAAATACATTCTTTAAAAGAACATAACCGTCTCTATTATAATTTTCTAATATTTTATCTTTATCCATTAGAACACCCTTGTAATTTGAATTTTATCATAAATTTTAGCTTAAAATCCGTCAATTCACTTAGAAGACAATAAGCTTAATACCAATGGTGTTAAGTCTTTTTTTGCGAAATATTTAGATGCTATCGACGTCATATGACCTGAGTCAAAACTCTCCAGATCAAATGGATTATTAAAAGTGGCAATGCAGCCTACAAAATCATTTTTCTCATTTTTACAGAATGCATCTATTGCCGAAAGGTAATACACGCTAGGGTAAGATGAAAAGATTTTCCTCAACTTCTTATCTTCTTCAAATGGGATGTCTTGCAGATGCTTTTGCAATCTTTCTGGAGGATTAGGCCAGTAATAATTCGCAATGACCTTGGATAAATCATCTCTCCACCTAGGCACTGGCCCAATGACAATGATTTTTTTAACTCCAGAAGAGGTTATTTCATTAATTAGCTTGTCCCAATTTGTTTCTAAATAACTAGAAGCTTGGGCCAGTATAACGACCTGTGGTTTCTGATCTTTTAAATACTTCAATGCTTTTTCATTAGAATTATTACAGGCTAAAATACCATTTGTTTGTCCGTCGGCCATATCTGTGCTCGCAGGGCAAGAAGCACTTGTAATTTGGGCCACAGAAATTTTGGGTGATAAAGTTGAATGAATTCCGAGAGTATAATCAAGTCCATATCTTAAATGCTGAACATATGAGTCTCCCCATATAAGAATCTTTTGATTTGCCGAGGGAATTTCACCGAAACACGAGTTATCGATACTATCTTTGAGCTCTCCATTTCTTCCATAAAAACTACAATCCTGTCGAAACCCTGCAATAGTTTTTGAATGGTATTCATTTTCCGAATATGAGAAATCATATTTTTTTAGGAATGCATAACTTCCATTCGCGTGACTCTCATTTCTTAAAAATGTATTAAGTCCAGAGGCCATCAGCGGAATAAAGACAACCACGCTGATAAATAATGCTATAATTCTTTTACTTGTGTTAGGTGCAAACCTAAATTTATTTTCCCAAACTTTGTAAATTAAAGTGGCCAATAAAAAAGATAAAATCATTAATAATAATTTATAGACATTAATCTCTCTTCCAACATTTTTTAATAATCCAAGATGTGTTATTCCGAAGTTCTTTTCGTAATACTTGAACCAAATAAGAAGAGGCCAGTGACATAAATAAAGCGGATAACTTATTAAACCGATAGAAACAAAAAACTTGTGCGATAAGATCTTTTGATTAATCCAAGTATCTCTACCTGAGCCTATAATTAGCAACGTGCCAATAACGGGAATCACTGCAATCCAACCTGGAAATAAGTAAGTACCTTTAAAGAATTTAAAAGATAAGAGTACGATAACAACGCCTAGAATCGCTAACCAATTTCTTTTCTTTAAATCGATGACACCAAAAAAATGCTCTGTTTTTTTATTAACAAAGCTTATACCTAGGATTCCCCCGGCCATTAACTCCCAAAACCTGGTAAAAGGTAAATAAAAAGTCATCGTTGGATATTGATGTATAAATATCAAATTTAAAATAAAAGAAAATATCATTAAAATATAAAGAGATAATAAAAAGTATTTTTTTAGGCGTGTCGTAAATATTAAAATGAATGGCCATAAAATATAAAATTGTTCTTCAATACCCAGTGACCATAAATGTAATAACTGCTTTTTTTCAGCCGCTTCATTAAAATATCCAACTTCTTTAGACATCAAAAGATTAAAACTAAAAAGTGCCCCTGCCCAAACTTCTTTCATTAAAACTTCAAACTCAGTGGGCAAGAGAAATATAAACGAAATGATCAATGTGATTAAAAGTATTATCAATAAGGCCGGAAAAATTCTTTTAACTCGCCTGATGCAAAAATTTAAATAACTAAATTTATTATTCGCTATTGATTTTATAATAATACTACTTATCAAAAATCCAGAAATAACAAAAAAAACGTCTACTCCAATGAACCCACCTGGCACTTTATTGGGAAAAAAATGAAAAAATAAGACCCCAATAACAGCGATAGCTCTAAGCCCATCAACATCGGGACGATAAGAAAGCGAGCCTTCCTTTGAGTCTTTATTACCTAGGTTCATTGATCCTCTTTAGTAACTTGTTTAGACGAAGATTCTAACTGAACATAGTTGTATCATCAATAAAAGGTGACTTTTCAGTAGTAACGAAATCTGAAAGTAAATTTTGAAAAAGAATCTTTTTTAAATTAACATTGCCTTCGGTACTCAACTTCAAGCCTTAGTTAATCACTTATGAATAAAATTTTTGTTCTTCTTTTTACTTTTCTGAATAAACGATTACATTTCCTGGAAATTAATCCTATCTCTACGAAATTACTTAATAGCAGAATGACTGTTTTTGATATTGGTGCCTCAGGTGAACCGCAAAGCGAATTATTATCACTCGCGAGCATCTCTGACATTATTATTTGTGAACCAGATAAGCGTATTCAAGAATTCACCAAGAGTTCATTTGCCAAAGCAGGCTTCAGGTCTATTCACTTTATTGAAAAATTCCTGGGTGGCGGCACTGAATCATCTTTTTATCTTACCAAGAGACAAGAATGCTCATCTCTACTTAAGCCAAACTTAAAAGTATTATCTTATTTCCCTTTTACGGAAAGATTTGAAGAAGAATCTGTGTTAAAAATTGAAACTTCAACTATCGACAGTCTCGATTTAAAGCAAAAAGTCGATTACCTTAAAATTGACACACAGGGATCAGAATTAGAGATTCTTAAAAATTATTCTCAACTTCCAAATGCGCTCCTTATAGAGTCTGAAGTTGAATTTTTAGAAATTTACAGCGGCCAGCCACTCTACCGCCATATGGATGAACATTTATCTAAACTGAACTTTAGCGTCATCGATATCAAAACTGCAAAGTGGAAATTAAATACGAAGTCGCAAAATTCGCGGGATGTTTTAGTAAATTATTGTGGAAGAAATACACTTAGTTTCGCGAATGTAATTTACATTAATAATAATTACCTGCCATGGAATCTGACTCTTGAAAAAGCTATTAAAGATGACGTTATCAAAGTTTTATTGCTTTTAAGTCGATTTAAACAAATATCATTAGCAGTTAGCATTTTAGAAAAAGCTCTTGAACAAAAAATTGTAAATGCAGAAGAATTTCAAATTCTAAAAGATGAATGTTTAAACTTTAAATTTAAAAGAATTCTCACTTTTTTGCTTTTTAAAAATACAACTCAAAATAAATCTGAATTTGATAGAGAGTTTATTTAAAAGAATATTATGGAATATTTTTTAGCGGATACTAAAGAATCCTTAACGTTATTTGATACTTTCAAATTAGAGCATCCTCAACTTCAACTCCTCAACCATTACGCCTACCCTAATTTCGATCATGATCGTTATATTTTTAATTCGAACAACTTTAATCAATATGAGATCGAAAACATTATAAACTTTTCATCTGACTGGTATCACTCAAAATGTGGAGACGTAACTCTCTATAATGGGTTTTCTTGGGGACCTACACTTGGCTCCAACATGCTTTTGCAACTTCCTTTTTTATATAAAGAGTATATTGCCTTTAAGAAACTTAGATTTAATATCATCTGGATTTCTTCGAATGAATCCTTAGAGTTTAAAAAACTCATGGAATATTTCTACAAGGACAAGGTACGTTTTTATCAAGTTGCTACCTGTCCTCGTTTGATTGATCTCTATTCAAAAAGATCATTACAAATGCCACGCAAAGATTTTAGATTTTCTTTTTTAGCATTAATCAAAAAAATTCTTTTATTTAAACACCCTGTTACGTTATTTCTTGCTGAGGGAAGTTTATTAAGTTATTTCGATAAAAAAGAAGATGTTTACTATCTGAATACTAAGAATATAAAAAAAGGCATTTATCAAAATGCGCCTTCCTCTTATACCGCCTCTTTAAAATTCATTCCTCCCTGGTTGACCGATTCACAATTTTATCATAAGCATTTTTTTCGTCACAATACAGAAGCGCAACTTAATATTGATCCTGACTTTCTAACATTTTTTGCGATTTCTACAAGTCAGTCTATCGCTGACAAAAAAACCACATTGTCTGCATGGATTAGTTTTTATATCTCTTTACTTGAAAATTATTCAATTAAAGAGATTGTTTTCGCTGGTGAAAGAATCGAATATCTGTCTCTAGGTATCGAAGTTGCTAACATATATAAAGCTAAAAAAATTCATATCATTGATGGAGTCGCCTACGGAAAAAGAATATTATATTTTTATAATAAAAACTTTAAATCCATCTTTAATTTCAGTATTACGTTTAACCCAGAAAGTTATGCGACTTTAAGTAAGAACAATCCAGTTCTCGACAAAATCATTCTTGAAGAGCAACCTCATCCTATGCTTTTGAAAACTCCCGCTGTCAAAAAAAGCGTCTATGATGTAATTGTATTCGCACCGATTTCTTTGGAATATAGTATTTCTTCTCTACCTGATTACAGTCCAATCACTCTTGATTTATTGATAAAGAAACTTACAGCTGCAGGATTAAAAGTAGCCATCAAGTTTAAAAATGTAAACATCATGCAATATTACAAAGATTTTTTAACAGACGAAATCTACCAAGATATCCCCTCTTTGACTTGTACTCCAAGTGAAGCGTTTTCTTTCACTAAAGCGATTGTAACGGGTGTAAGCACCACTATTGCTGAAGCTGAGGCACATAAAACTCCTTGCTTCGTTTATGAAGCTTATGGCAGTGGTTATTTTAAAGATTTTCTATCCGAGGAATTTTTTGGTCGTCGAACGCTATACCTAAATCCAGATATTTTAACATCAGAAATCAAAAAAGAATTAACTGTTAAGAATTTTTGATAAAAAATCAACTGAACGACTCCAAACATCGTCGCTCACCGCAAAACTGATTCTAAAATATCCAGAATAATTGCCAAAGGCATCTCCGGGGGATACTGAAATACCATTTTCTCTTACCATCCAAAAAGGGAAATCTTCTCTAGCAAGTTTATCAGGAATTTTAATAAAGCAATAAAAAGCTCCGGCAGGCATGGTTGCACTTTTTATTTTTTTTAACATTTGTCTTCTTTCGTCATATTTTTTGACCATTCTATTAATTTCAAAATCAATTCCCTCATCTGTTAGTGCTGTAAGACATGCATCTTGAATAAAAGGAGCTATACACGTTGAGGAAAACTGGAAAAGCTTTAACATTTCTGAAATTATTTTATTGTCCGCATGCACATATCCAACTCGAAATCCTGTCATGGCAAATGTCTTTGAAAAGCTAAAAACACTTATAATTTGCTTTGTTTTAATTCCGAGAGAAGCTGTAGATATATGCTTTATTTCATCGTAAATAATTCGTTCGTAAACTTCATCTGAAAGCAAAAAAGTTTGAGATGATATTCTTTTAAGTATAGAAGTTATAAAGTTTTCAGAAAATACAATTCCAGTCGGGTTACTTGGGCTATTGATGATTACAATTCTAACATCATCAGAATATGTATCATAAAAATCATTTAAAATTTTTTGCTCATCATAGTTTTCTAGATCAATAGAGACTTTAGAAATCTCAGCGCCCGCCACTGTCAAAATCGAATGATAAGGCATCCAATAAGGTTCAAATATGAGCGCTTTATCACCTGGGTTAATAATCGCATTTACAGCAAGAGAAACTCCTTGAATCCCACCATTGGTTACAATAACTTCTTCAACTATTGACTCAATTTTATTTTCTTTTTTAAGCTTATTAACAATTGCTTCACGAAGCTCAGGGGCTCCCTGACTATTAGTGTAATGTGTTTTACCTTTCGACAAAGAACGTGAAAGAGAATCTTGAATCACCTGTGGGGTTGAAAAGTCTGGATCACCTGTTTGCAATTTTAAAATCTGGCGATTATGTTCTTTTTCAAAACTTCTTACAAAATCAGCATATTCAACATTTCGAGACCCCGACATTGGTGCTAATAATTTATTCAATTTTTATCCTTCTTTTCACTATCAATTTTCAATCCTTCATTTCTTTCAATATGAGAATTAATCTTCATTAAATCATTATTGTAATTTAAATAGTTCTTAATATCCTTCCACTCACAACTTAGAATTTCTTTTCCAAAATGGACCGCAACTTGATTCAATAAAACCAAATCTTCTTCTTCGTCTAAAGTAATTCTAAAATTTGAATCATCGGCATTATCTTCAAGTTCCAAATCATAAATTTTGAAATCTATTTTATTTTGATAAAAATATAATGTTGGGTGCTCTCTTTGAATTGGAGTCAGATTTTTTTCGTTCAAACTCATGAAGGCTTCAGTGTTAACAATTTCAAAATCGAGACCTTCTGCAATGCTTTTTCCAGTATGAACAATATGATAATTTCCCTTTTCAAATTGCTCTATTCCTCTCTTGAGCAGGTCGATTGAGAGAAAGGGACAGTCGGCAGTAATTCTAATAAAGAATGAATTTTGTCGGTTAGACAACGCATCGAAAAAACGCTTATAAACATCATTTTCACTTCCCTTGAAAACTTGAACGCCCAGTGACTTAAGCGCATCTTCCAATGGTAAATTCTCTACTGAGTCAGGAATTGCAAAGACCAAACTCTCTGTCGACCAGCTACTTAAAAGCCTGAGCACTACTATTTCAATAGCTTTCCATGCTCCCAAAGGCTTTAGAACTTTTCCGGGTAGGCGGCTTGAACCCATACGGGCCTGAATGACGAATAATATTTTTTGCTTCAATTTCCCTTCTCCACCGACTGATTTGGTTTAGATTACTTGAGCCAATTCCACATGCCAATCTGAAAATAATCATAGGTATTTTAACTCAGTTCTCATAGATAAAAACTCATTGATGTTCAATTCCAGAACATGATAACGTTTAGCCTTAAATTGAGAGCAAAAATATGAAAAATTTTAAAATTGGCCGACACGAAATTGGACTAGGGAAGAGTACTTTTTTAGTTGCAGAAATGTCTGGAAATCATGGCGGAAAAATTGAAAAGGCCATCGAGATCATTCATGCAGCTAAGGCCGCTGGTGCCGATGCAATTAAACTTCAAACGTACACTGCAGATACAATAACTTTAAAATCCTCAAAACCAGATTTCAAATTACCCCCAGGACCATGGGAAGATTATTCAACTCTGCATGATCTATATCAAGAAGCCTACACTCCTTGGGAATGGCATGAGCAACTATTCAATGAAGCAAGAAAAATTGGACTAGATATTTTTTCATCTCCATTTGATCATACAGCTGTAGATTTTTTAGAGCAGTTCAATCCTACTGTTTATAAATTAGCTAGCCCGGAAATTACTGACATTCCACTCATTGCAAAGATGGCACAAACTGGAAAACCAATTATCATCTCATCTGGAATTGCAACTCTTGAAGACCTTGAACTCGCAGTAGAAACTTTAAGAGCAAATGGTTGTGACAAATTCATAATGCTAAAATGTACGACTGCATACCCATCTCCTTTAGATGAAGTTAACCTTAGAACGATGGTTGATATGGCACAAAAGTTTGATTGCTTCGTCGGAGTTTCAGATCATACCCTTGGCACAACTGTTCCCCTTGCGGCTACAACTCTGGGTGCTTCCATGATTGAAAAACACTTTACGATCACTAAGGCCGAAGAAACTGTCGATTCATTTTTCTCACTAGATCAGGAAGAGTTTTCTCAAATGGTCACTCAAGTGCGCAACGTTGAATTATGTCTTGGAAAAGTAGATTATGAGCTTTCTTCCAAGGCCAAACTAAATCTGGGAGGAAGACGTAGTTTATATATTTCAAAAAATATGAGTAAGGGTGATATTATCACTCCTCAAAACGTTCGATCAGTAAGACCTTCTCATGGCCTGCATCCAAAGTACTACTCTCAAGTTTTAGGTAAAAAAGTAAAATGTGACCTGGAGATTGGTGATCGATTAACTTTAGAAGCTATTGAGCTGTGAAAACAGTTTATTTAAAGACTGACGGTGATTCTTTTTACGGTCTCGGACATGTCTACAGGTCTATCGCTCTTGCTAAATTTATTGATGAAAATAACCTTAAAACAATTTTTGTCACCGATAAACCGGTTTCCAGTGAACTGGTACAAGCACTTCAACAGGCCAATAGAATCTTCATTACTTGTGACGATTTACTAAAATCACATAAAGACACTGACTATTTAATTTATGACATGCCTTATTTGGATGAAGTATTTATAAATGCCACTAAAAAATTAAATTTTGTAAAGAAGATTGGCCTGGATTTTTTTTACTATGAAAATGATTTTATTGATTCTGCCTTGAATCTTTTTAGTCATGGAGACCCGAAAAAAGCCATTTTTAAAATCAAAGAAAGCATTGCATACGCCATACTTCGCGAACCTATTTTAAGTTCAGTGCGTGCACTTGAAGTAAATCAATCTGTAGCAAAAAAAATCCTTATAACCTTTGGCTCTACTGATCCAAAAAACAATACATGTTCTGTTATGAAAGTTATCCCTGATAAAGATCAGATTATAGATATAATCCTCGGGCCACTGTTTAATCACAATGAAGAACTCAAAAAGGTAATTTCAAATTTTAAAAATAGTAGAATAAACATTTTTAAAAATGTTTCTAACATGGAAGATTTTATTCTTAACACTGGTTATGTTATTTGTGGCGGTGGAACAACGTTACTGGAAACAATATATTTGTGTAAGCCTGCAATTGTAGTTGCTCAAACTGCCGAAGAGTTAAACTTTGCGAGATCACTTGAAGCTCAAGGGCTATGTTGTGTAATAGAAAGTAACTCCCTAGATGCTGTTGATTTCAATCAATTCTCTCAATTTGAATTTCAACAAAAGCTTACCAATGGATGTAAAAATATAGAAAACGGATCTGGGAAAAAATTAATACTTGAAGAATTATTAGGATAATTGAAATGGATAAATTAGATAAAGATATTATTATCAAAAGATATCAAGAAAGATTAAAGGCCCATGGAGTTGGTGTAAAAGCGCTATCGTCCGGGAACGCAGAGAGACAGTACATTCGCTTTTCTCACCTGTGCAAAATTGGCGACCTTGAGAATAAAAAAATTCTTGATTTTGGATGTGGTCTTTCTGATTTTTACGATTTCATTAAAAATGAATTGAAAATTAATGTTGAATACTTTGGAATCGATATCGTTCCAGAATTTATCGAGATTTCAAAACAAAGATATCCAGAATGCCAGTTTTCAGAAGAAGACATTCTGGAATCAAATTTTTTGGAGACGCATAAATTTGATTATATTTTTTGTAGCCAGGTATTTAACAATAAATATGTAAGCATGGATAACATGGCCTTTGTTGAGAAAGTCATGGGAAAGTTATTCAGTGCCTGCAATGATGGCCTGGCCCTAGACTTCATCACTGACTATGTTGACTTTCAGGAACCTCACCTTAATTATTACTCTCCAGAAAAAATTTATTCACTTTCAAAGAAACTTACTAAACGAGTTACTTTAAAAAGTGATTATCCCCTTTATGAATTTATGATCTTTAATTATAAGGATTTTACAGGATGGGGAAAATCAAAAGCTTAGTCATAACAATCGATATAGATAATGATTTCATCAGCACTCCCCTGGAGAGCCCCGATACATTATTCTGGACAGGCCTAACAATCGGCCTCCCTAAAATACTTGAAATATTTAATTCAACTGCGAAAGCTAACGATTCAGTATTGGCGATTACTATTTTCTGTAGAGCAGACTGGCAAATTGAAAAAATTATGGGCCAGGCCGAGTGGGTCTTCCTTGAAACAAATAAAATTATTTCTTCAGGGAAGTATCAACATTTAAATATTGATCTTCAATGGCACCCTCACCTTTATGAGGAAAACGATGGTAAGTGGTTTCAGTCTCATGATAATTCAATTCAACGTAATCAGTTGATTGATATTCATAATAAACTAATAAATGCTGGAATTGATGTTAAGTGTACTCGAATTGGCGAATGCTTTTTTAATAATAACATCCTTGAAACTCTTGTTGAATTAAAAATTAAATTTGATTCAACTGCTTTTCCCGGCAGAGATATTGGACATACCAATTGGAAACCTAGTCCAACTCATCCTTATCATCCTGATTTAAGTAATTTTACCAGTGAAGGAAATCAAAAAATTCTTGAAGTGCCATTTTCAATGTTATCTATACATGCCCCTTACGAAAGGGCTCCTAATTTACGTTATTTAAATCTAATTTTTTCTCCTGAATATACAACATCAGGAATTAAAGATTATTCTGAAAATTTTATTGTTACAATTCTTCATCCATATGAGATTTTAACTTTAAATCAACCAAACACTCATAAACTTTTTGGTCCAGAAAATTCCATATCAGAAAATGTGAATTTAATTACCTCACACTTAAAAACAAAATCAATTCTAGTTAAGGATATTACATGACTTCAAAAAAGGTCCTAACGATAGGTATAGGACAATTTCAATTACTGGGTATCGAAACATTAAAAAAGAATGGATATACTGTGATTGGCATTGACGGAAACCAGAATGCCGCTGGTCGTGCTCTATGTGATAAATTTTATCATTGCGAACTGAATGAAAATGAAAAGATTATTGAGATAGCTAAGAGTGAGAAGGTTGATTTTGCAATTGGATTTGAATGTGACCCGGCCGTAGAGGCTATTAACATAGTTAATGAAATGTTAGGACTCCCTGCCCTGAACGAGACGGCACGCAGAACAAACCTGGATAAACTACTGGTTCGTAAAATTCAAAAAGAATTGAAACTAAACATGCCCCTAGTATATGAGATTGAAAATCTTGAACAACTTAAAGAGATTGTTCAAAACTCTAACCACCCATGGGTGTTAAAACCCAAAGCTTCCTCTGGTAGTAGAGGAGTTGAATTAATTGAACAAAACTCTAATATTGAAGCAGCTTTTCAACGATCAAACGTATTTAAGAAAAACACTGATCCCTTGATGCTGGAAGAATTTGTACCAGGAAAAGAAATCGCAATAGATGGTTTTGCACATAATGGTGAATGCCATATTTTAACTATCAGCTTTAAAGACAGAACAGCACCACCATATTTACTAGATGAAGGACTTTTAATTTCAAATAACATTGAAGATCCTTTGGCAATAGAAGCTAAACGACAGCTAAATGCAATTTTCAACTCAATTCAAGCAGATCTATCAAGTCCATTTCATGCTGAATTTCTCTATAATGAGAATGGAGTTTACCTCGTAGAATACAGCTTGCGAGGTGCGGGCTTTAATGTTTTCAGTAAACTGATTCCATTAGTTTCTGGATTTGATACTTTAAATTTTCTAATTAACCAATCCAGTGGTTCTGTAGAAAACTGGACTTTTAATTCAAAATCTTTAAATAAGAATTTATATCTTGGCTTTTTTGACGGAGAAACGGGAATTCTAAAATCTATTGATTTGCCCTCGGATTTAAAAAATGACCCTCTCGTCAACGAATGTAACATTTATGTTTCTGCGGGAGATACAACAAAAAAGTTAAAATCTGGAGCAGACAGACTTGGCCATATCGTTCTTAAAGGTACTGCTTCAGATTCTTTGCGTGAAAAATTTTATGCGATTAAAAATAAAGTGAAGTTCATCTATGAATAAAAAAATTGAACTGGAAAATTTTTTTCTTGCTCAGACTGGTTTAAAACAATTATCGATTGCTGGTAGGGCCAATGTTTTATTGTATTCCATTTTCAAAACATTGCCTGCTGGCTCTAAAATTTTATTTCCTGCCATTATGTGCACCAGTCCTATTATAGTGGCAAAACTTGCTAACATGCAGGCCATACTAGCTGATGTCGACCCAACCAATGGGCTTCTTACAGAAGAAAGTGTTCAAGAAGCTTTAAAGAAACACCCAGATCTTAAAGCTATTCTCAGTGTAAATTTATACGGACAAAGACCAGATAATGAAAACATATACGCACTGTGCCAAGATAATAAAATTATTCTCATTGAAGACGCGGCATTAGGATGGAATTTTAACTCACTCGGCAAAAATGTTGATATCGCCGTATTAAGTTTTGGAAGTAAAAAGCCTGTTGATTGTAACGGTGGTGGAGCTGCATTAACTAACAACCAGGAGCTCCATAATTCCGTTGAAGAAATTATAAAAAATATTCAATTCACTTCAAACGAAAAAATTCAAACTCTTTCAGGACTTTATACCCGCCTTTATTATTTATTACAGGAATGGGAAGAGTCAGTTCCTACTTCTCAAATTAACTTTGCTCATTTTCAGGATGCTCTAAGTGAACTTTATTTAAAAGACGATAGCACTGTTAACCTAGGGAATATCTTGAGCTCTCTGGAAAACTATCAGGAGAATGTTGAATCCCGTTTTTATTGGGCCAAAAAATACGAAGATTATTTTCAGAATACAACGCTCTTTAAAAATTTTATGCACCTGGAAAAGGGTCTTGGGATTTGGCGTTACAGTGTGATGTACACTGGAAAAAACAGGAATAAATTTTTAAAATATATTAGAGAAAACAAATTAGATGTATCATCGTGGTATCCTTCACTTGAGAAACTAGGTTTTGGAACAGAGGATTCAAAATTAATAAATGCTCAGTTATTTTCTGACAGAGTAATAAATTTTTGGGTCTCAGATATTAATGAAGAAATATTTTCAAACACAATTAAAATAATAGATAGCTTTAGGGAGTAATATGAAAAATGTAGAAATTCTAGATTGCACACTGAGAGATGGTAGCTACTTAATTAATTTCCAATTCAATACAAATGATACCCACCACATTTCAAAACTTCTTGAAAAATCGGGGATTAAATATATTGAAGTCGGACATGGCCTTGGCCTGGATGCGACAGATAAGACTTCTTCTCTAGAAAGTGATATCGATTACATCAAAGCAGCGAAACAAGCCGTAACAAAATCTAAAATCGGTGTTTTTTACATTCCTGGTATTGGGAATATGGACTCTATCAAAAGAGCAGTTGATGCTGGTTTAGATTTTATCCGTATTGGAGTTAACGTTACTGAGTATAAGAATGCTGAAGAAACAATTAATTATGCTAAAGGCCTTGGGCTGGAAGTGTGGATTAATTTAATGAAAACATACACAGTAGATTTCACCGAGTGGAGAAATATCTGTGAATATTTAAAAACTATGAAATGCGATCACCTCGCCGTTGTAGACTCTGCAGGTGGAATGCTTCCAGCTGACGTAAAAAAATATTGTGAAATTGCTAAAGAAGTTACTCCATTTGGAATTGGATTTCATGGGCACAACAATATGCAACTTGCGATCGCAAACTGCATGGCCGCAGTAGAGGGCGGAGCAACTTTCGTAGATGGAACGCTTTTTGGAATGGGAAGAAGTGGTGGAAATGCCAACACTGAAATCCTTGCAGCTATTTTCAACCGCGAAGGAATTATTACAACTTATGATTCAGAATTTTTAATCGAAATAGCTAATGAAATTATAGCCCCTATTGCCAGAAAAAACCCGGGCGATGGAGCCGTTGAACTAGCTGCTGGAGTAAATTATTTTCACTCAAGCTTTTTCTCAACAGTTAAGAAAACATGTGATGAAACTAATACAAGTATCTTCAGAACGATTATCAATCTTCCGACAGAATCTAGGAAGTCAGTTTCAAAAGAAATGGTGAGCGAGACTGTTAAGAAAATTTCAAAAAACACTGAGCCGCTAACCAGACTTAAAGAATCAAATACTCTTTACATTAACAACATAACTGAACTTTCAAAATACCTTAAAGAAGTATCAAGTAAAACTAATTGCAAGATCGCAGTCAGCGTTTCTCTTGAACCTAAACTTACTGAGAGTTTCAGAGTAAGTAATATCTACACTCTTGAAGAAATGATTGTTGGTCACATTGAATTTTCTGATTTTAAAGAATTATCGCAACTAATGGATAGCTTAAAAAAGCTTGTTAATTTCTGGGTACTGGACACAAAATTAAAAGAGTCTTTAACTCAATTACCAGAACTGCCATATTATTTTTACGATGAAGAACTTCTGGAAATCAACACACTAAGAAATGAATTGATGAATTCCAATAGAACCATTCTTACGTCAAATAATTTAAATAAACTGGCCGCTGATAATAGTTATTCTTCTAATGGCGTAAATTCAGAAGGCAATATTTTGGTCATTAATCAGGATACTAAAGAAATCAATAATGAGGTTGTGAAACAACTTTCTAAGAAAGACCAAATTTTGTTAACACACAAGTGCCAAATCAGCGATGAATCATGGGAAATAATCAAATCGAAAGAAATTGATGTTAGAAGAGTGAACTACACTCTGTCGTTAGCTTATGAGATCAAAAAAATCATTAGACTTAAAGACCTCGTTGAATCAAGAGGCCATTATGAAAAAGACGGTCTAGAAGTTGTCAGTGGTGGAATCGTCAGTAAAAAAGGTGCAATCATTGTAGATAACAGTAAAAATCCTACCATCATTCTTGGAATTACTGATGGCCAGGGTGGAGTAAATATTATTGATTCAAAAAACCTGGATCTGATAAAAATTCGTGAAGCTATATTCGCTGAAACCAAATAAAAAAATGGCCACCATTCTAACTTAAATAGAATGGTGGCCATAATATCACTGACAAATTAATTAAATTTTCTAAATACCGGCTTAACAGCATCACCGATTAAATACTTTTCAAAACCTTCTTCAGTTGCTTTTTTAAGTACTCCACAAGCATCTTTAAATGCTTCCACTGCGTAATTTAAATGCTCTTGTTGATGAGCTAAACTTGGAACTACATAAGGCATAAGAATGCCTCTTGCACACAATTCCTGCATGAACAAAGTTCTAGCGGGAGCTGATATTTCCCCTTGTCCATTTCTAAAAGAAAATCCAGGTTTACATCCATAACCGATAATATCAACCAAGTGAGCTGCACCAGAATCCTGTGCTGCTTTTCTCATTCCTTCCTGTAATAATCGTCCAGTTGTATAAAAATGTTCTATGGCATTTTTATTTTGAATTTCTTTGATTGTTGCTATTGAAGCGGCCAGTGAATGAGTCTCTCCGCCATGAGTAGTTGATAATAAAAAAACTCTTTCCTGGTCGTGTCCTAATCCACCTAATTTCATAAATTCTTTTTGTCCAACTAACGCTGAAACAGAGAATCCATTGGCCATCGCTTTTCCAAATGCTGATAGATGTGGCGTTACTCCAGCAATCACCTGCGCTCCACCAATATGAAATCTAAAACCAGATACGACTTCATCAAAAATTAACAATGATCCATTTTTTTCACATAAATCTTTAAGACCTTGTAAAAAACCCGGTGCAGGTTCAGTCGCCGCAATTGGCTCAAAAATAAAACAAGCAATTTTTCCTGGATATTGATCAAAAAGTGCTTTAGCGGAATCAAGATTATTGTACTCAAATTTAAGAGTTAAATTTGAAATGGCCTCTGGCACTCCTCTATTCATCACAGTTGAGCCTATGAACCAGTCATGAATTGAGTTAAAAGGATCGGAAGCGCATCTAACGACATAGTCTCGGCCAGTATAAGCTCTTGCTAACTTCACAGCTGCAGTGACCGCATCCGAACCATTTTTACCAAATTTCACCATTTCTGCAGAAGGAATAATCGAATTCATCAATTCGGCCAGTTCACCCTCTAGATAAGACGGTCTTACAAAATTGCAGCCACGTGATAACTCTTTTTGAGCAGCTTCAATAACTGGCCCATATGCATGTCCGAGAATTACTGTTCCCAAACTCATTCCAAGATCTAGCCATTTATTTCCATCTACATCATAAATATGTGCTCCTTCTCCACGGTCTATAATTCTTGGAGCATTAGCCGGAAATTGATCATCACCTTTCGAGTAAGTATGTGCTCCACCTGGAATTAAAGCCTGAGCTTTTTTGGCCATTTCAATGTTCTTATCGAGTTTAATATTTTTTGTTTCCATACTACTTTTCCCATTTTGAAGGATTTAAAAGTCCTTTTTCATAGTTATTGATTTCTAAAATTTTTTCTTTTATTTTTTCTGATACATTTTTTTGAGCAGACATTAAATTTCTATCCAATTGCTCAATCGTATCAACTCCAAATACGATGCCATCGATGCAATCAAATGAATTAACGAATCCAAAACATAAATCCTCGACACTTAAGCCTTCGCTATTTCTGATAGCATGTAAAGATTCAAGTGCAGGCTTAAAACTTATCAAATTCCCTGTAAGTTGATTTATGTCCATATAAAAAATTCCTTGCAAAAAAATAGATCTCACATGAATTTCTTTTTTTAATTTTTTAGCCATTTCAAGTAATGCGATTTTTTTGGGATCTGAATCAAACAAATTAAATGGAAGTTGTATTGTATCGACCGCAGGGTCATTGATTGCAATTTCTAATTCTTCATTGGAATACAAAGACACACCAATCTTTTTAATTAATCCCTGTGATTTTAATTCCTGAGAAATTTCATTTAAGTTTTTAAGTTTTTTATAATCATTGAATCGGTGAAACGAGTAACCTTCAATTGAAGTGCTGCTTAATCTTTTAAGAGATTCATTTAAATGACCGATAATTGTTTCAGATTCATTTTCAAGAATAAACTTACTCATGATATTGAATTTATCGCCAAATTCACTTGAGTAATCTTCTAATACTTCCAGAGCATCGCCATACAGGTCTGAGGTATCTAGGTCTCTGATATTAAGTTCATAGGCCTTATTTAGTATTTTAAAAATTTCTTCACGACTGGCCTTCCCAATAGAATTATTAATTCCATACTCAAGACCAAATTGAACTGTTCCTAAAATTAATTTCAACTTGACTCCAAACTTACTTCAAAAAAATTCTGAATTCTCACTTCTGAAGAAAGCCCTCTTTTAAATTTTGCAATGGCTTCTTCTTTCTCATTAGCAAATTCAAGTCCTGTCTTTCCAAGGTTAAATGTTTTAAGTCCCAATTCTTTAGCATGCATGATTGCTTTAACCATGATTGCGTGGCCGATTGGTTTTTTATCAAACATCAAACCTCTGTCATTCACAGCTACACCGTAAAAAGCTTCGCTTTGGCCAACCAAGATTAATACACCGGCAACAAGTTTATTTTCCAGATAACCTAATTCCAGGAATGCATTTCCTTGTTTAATCATTTCAAATTGCAAATCCCAGGTTTGTTTGGATCTAGTTTCCTTACCTGAAACTTGGATATGAAATTCTCGAAAAGAATCGAACGCTTCGTAATTACAATTATTCAAATCAATTCGAACAAATTTCATTTCACGATTTCCCCAGTTAATCAATGAGCGAAAACTTCTTCTCATTCCCTTTCTAATGATTTCGTATGAGCAGGATAAATTTATGAACGATTCGTAATAAGAATTCATTTTAAATGGTAATTTCTGAAGGCCTGAAAATAAACTGGTATCGAAGAATAGACTAAGTTTAGTAATCTCTTTATTTTCTAGTTTTTTTTCAAAAAAACTTAAAAGCACTTGATAAAGTTCAAACTGATCATCGGCCCCTAGATCTTCTTTCCAAAAAATTTTTATGGGTGAATTAAAAAAAGTCATCACATTATCTTCTTCAGTGTAGAAGAATAAACCTTTCAAAACTTCTTCTTTAATTAACAATCCAACTCGAGGAACCATGCCTGCATTATAAGCTGCAGAGTATTCAATTGATTTAACTGAAAATGCATATACTTTTTTTGCATCTGGAATTTCCTCCAAGTACTGCTGAAAATTGCTGGTATCTATTTTGAGTTGATACATTAGTATGTAAAGCTCGGATCCACGTATGTCTTAATAAGAGTTCTTAAGTCGTCTGCATCGACCCATTCAGTGTTAGTTTCAGAATTATATTTAAATCCTTCAGGAACTTTTTTAGCATTGAAAGTTTTAATCCACTTATCCATATCCCATAGATTTACAGATGGTGCGATTACATAATATTTTCCGCAATCGTAAGTAGACATAGCGTCTGTCTCTGAAATCATTTCCTCGTGAAGTTTTTCTCCTGGGCGAATGCCTATGACTTCAACTTTACAATTAGGAGCTACGGCCTTAACGACTTCATTAATTTTATATGAAGGAATTTTAGGTACGAATAATTCTCCCCCCCAGGCATTCTTGATTGCATACATAACCATATCTACACCTTCTTCAAGTGTTATATTAAAACGGGTCATACTCTCGTGAGTTACTGGAAGAATTCCATCTTTTCTTTTATTTAAAAAGAAAGGAACGACTGATCCCCTCGAACCAAGTACATTTCCATAACGAACGACTGAAAATTTTAAATTACGGTTTCCTTTAATGTTGTTAGCAGCAATAAACAATTTATCTGAACAAAGTTTTGTAGCACCATAAAGATTAATAGGCGCACATGCTTTATCAGTAGAAAGGGCCACGACTGTTTGAACACCACAATCTAAAGCAGCATTCACAACATTTTCTGCACCATTAATATTTGTATTGATACATTCGATAGGATTGTATTCAGCAATTGGAACATGTTTAAGTGCAGCTGCATGAATGATTACATCAATATTTTCGCATGCTCTTTTTAGTCTTTCAGCATTTCTTACGTCTCCAATAAAAAAACGAAGTTGAGGATATTTATTATCAGGAAACATCTGGGCCATTTCATATTGCTTTAATTCATCACGAGAATAAACAACAACACGCTTTACACCTGGATAATCTCTAAAAATCGTTTCAATAAATTTTTTACCGAATGAACCTGTACCACCAGTAACCAGAATACTCTTACCATTTAACATTTTTCGTTCCTAAACTTTGGGTCATATAATAATAGTATTAAATTTTTATCATTTGCGGATCACTATGGAAAATAGGATTTTTAACACCCAAGACGCTGGTTGTTATTTAGAGTTCAGCAATTACTGTTACAGGGGCCCCATCTGCATTCCTGACAAGCATTGGAGACACTGTTATCTTCTTCGGCTGGGCCTCTAAAAGATCAAGTTTCATATCTTCAATAACTCTCAGAGGTTGATTTTCTCCCTCTGTCCCAAGGAATTCTTTGTGAGCAATCCTTCCTAAAGGTCTATTGGGAAAGGAAGTAATTGATATAAAATCAAAACCAACCACTTTCAGAGCAGGGCGGTTTTTTCTTAGCCATTTTGCAAGATCAGGAGAGAGCCCTGGACCATTTGACCAATATAGAGAAGTGTTGCGATGCTGCTGAAAATTAGTTTTTATTAGCAAGATGTCACATTGCTGTGGAATAAAATCAAATTCAGCGCCAGGTGTAATAATTTGATTTTCACGAACTTCGATAGAGAGTAAATACGGAGACGTAAAAATCCAGTCAGAGGCTTCAAATTGATCGAGTCGTTTGCCTAAATCATCAAAGTGGGATGGAAGATCAATATGCGTTCCTACATGATTTGATAGAATCCATTGTTGAGAATTTGAAGTCGCACCTTGTGAGATTTCACTCACGTGCTTAGCTTCAAAAGATTTTACTCCACCGTATCCGGGAGTTAGCTCATCTAAAAAATGGCTTAAAAAAATTATTTTATTCATTACTTTATATACGCTTTAAGGAGAGGATCATTTTGCATAAAAGCTGATGCTTTTTTCAAATCATTAGGAGTATCGACGGCCTGACTTTCATTAACAATTTTTACCATGAAAATTGGATCATCATTTTCAAGCACTCTGTTCATATCAACTGACTCTACTTCCTCAAGCATCGTTGGCGCGAGTTCAGAGTATTTAATTAAATAATCACGGGTAAAAGAAATTACGCAAACTTGTTTATACATTGGAAAATTTTTTCCACCTTTTTTCCATGAAGGTATCGCTTCACGAGAAAAGTAGATTGCATTTGAACCTTTGCTTAAAACGACTTTTACACAATTTGGATCTTCGTGTTCTTCTTTCGTTTTAATTTCACTGTAAAGATTAACTAGTGAAATTTTCTCATTAGTTAAAATAGGAGCAACGGATGCTTCAATCATTGACGGAACAACCATTGGCTCATCACCTTGAATCATAACGATAGCATCGTATTTACAATTATTTTCTATCTCGATTTTAAGTAAGGCTTCGTATGTTCTCTCAGTGCATCTCTCATGAGTGTCCTTAGTCATCACAGCTTTTCCACCAATGGACTGAACGTAATCAAAAATAACTTTGTCACATGTTGCTACATAAACATCGTCAACAGTCTCACAAAGTTTAGTTCTTAAATAAACATGTCCAATCATGGGCATACCAAGAATTTCGGCCATCGGTTTACCTGGAAAACGTGAACTTCCCATTCTCGCGGGGATAATTGCTACTGATCTTTTTTTCATTTTCTAGCCTCGTTATCTTTAGTTATAATATTATTAAGTTCATTTAAGTTCCCGACAGTAAGATAAAAATGATCTTCAACATCCTTTCTGTCTTCCCATTCTGTAAAATCTTTCATAAAAATAAAATTCATCTTAAAATCGATAGCACTCTGATAATCGGTATAAGAATCTCCAATGAAAATTCCTTTGCCCTTAATTTTACCATGTTCTTTTAAAGAATTTAGATTTTGCTTTTTATTTTTTGGAGATCCAAGTACTGCTTCAAAATACTCTTCAATGTTAGTTCGTTTTACTATTGCCTGGACTTCAGTTTCAGCTGCTCCGGAAACAATGAAACATTTTTTACCGGTCTTTTTTAAAGTCTGAAGTAAGCTTAAAGATCCCTCCGTTAACTCCAGTAACTCTAAAGCATCTGCAATAAAAGTTGTAAAACGGCTTACAAGTAATTCTGTTTTACTCTTGATTTCATTTTCGTTTTCTAATTTGATTATATTTCTAAGGAAATAATCAAACTTCCCCCATCGGGAAACACCACCATGGAATTTATGATATTCGATAAATTCTTTTTTTTCTTTCTCTGAAAACTCAGATATTGAATCTAAAAAAATTTGCGTTTTGAGTGGAGTGGAATTAACCAGGACTCCATCAAAATCAAAAATTACAAAATCAAAATCTTTACTATTTATTTTTGTCACTGTGATAAATCTCTTCCATGACTCCCAGAAGCCCCTGCCCCAAATCAACTTGTAGCTGAGGGACCATTTTTCTTCCTGGTTTTGGATTAAAACTATAAGGTGTCATAATGTAATGGGACGAACCTAAGCCCGGATCTTCACTTATTATATCAACATTTTTATGGAGCATTTCTTTGATCATTTTTAAAACATCACCAACTTCATAAAGTTGTGAACCAGTGAGAATTATATTTTGATTAATGTATTCAGATTTTAAAATTTCAACACTGGCCAATGCAGCGTCTTCTACGTGAATGTATTCACGTTTCGCTTTTAGATCGCCTTTATAGACAATTTTATCATTCTTAATTGCACTTTCCACAAAACGGAAAATTCCATTTCGTTTATCTGCTCTTCCACCATAAAGTGAACCATATCTTAAAATGGTATAATCGAGGCCATAGGTTTGAGCATAAGTTTCAACATAATCTTCGCTCGCCTGCTTACTCGCTCTATAGAACGAACCTGTTTTGCTATACACGTACATTGTGGAAGCAAAAATAAATCTCTTAACGCTAGCCAGTCTGCAAGCTTCAAGAATATTTACATTTCCTAAAATATTATATTTAACTGTCTCAATCGGAAGATTTTTTGCTTCATCGATGTCCGCAATACCAGCGAAGTTGAAAACTGCGGTAGCACCTTTTACTGCATTTACAACCTGATCCAGATTTAAGATGTCACCAATGATTATTTCCTGACCTTCTTTCTTGTAAGCAGAATCCTTAGCATCAAAAATAACTACTTCATAACCAGCATGATGTAACTTATCTGCAACATGGGAACCTAAAAAACCTGACCCACCAAAAACTACAACTTTCATATTAATCCTTTTAACTCTGAATTTACATTTGCTGAAATATGCAAAAATGTCCCATCAATCGAATAAGGTAAAAATTTATACCCTTCCTGAATTTTCATTTTCAATTGAGCAATCTCTGGTTTTACAACATGGAAACCCATGGTCTTTTTTGCTTTTAAACATTTTTCTTTGAAAGTTTGTAATGCTTTTAAAAAATCCGGGTGGTCAAACTGGCCGGTTATTCCCATGGAAGCTGATAAATCATATGGTCCGATCATTAATGCATCCACTGCTTTGACTGTTAGAATTTCATCCAAATTGTTAATTGCATTGATATGCTCGATTTGTGCCACAATGGTGAGGGAGTTATTAATTGCACCATAGTAACTTTCAAAATTTTTTCCATAAGTATTGGCCCGAGAAAAACCTACACCTCTGATACCTAGAGGAGGATATTGCATTTCAGTGATTATATCTTGAAGCTGTTTAGCAGACTCAATCATCGGAACAATAATTCCAGTCGCTCCTGCATCAAGGGCAGTTTTAACATCTTTTCTTGTTCCCACGGCCAGTCTCACGAATGGTTGAGAACCGTGAAGTTCAATGGCCCTGAAAACATCCGGGAGCTCTCCTGGACTAAATGAACCATGTTCTAAATCAATGGCAATCCATTCATATCCCGATTGAGCTAATATTTCCGCTATAGATGGATGCGATATCTGCATCCAGGTTCCTACAGAGACTTCTCCGTTTCTAATTTTCGTCTTTAATTTTTTTGCATTTTCTAAATTCATTATTAAACCTTTAAGAGGGAGATTTCTTTATCAAGATCAACCGGAGAAATTAGTGGTTCATCTTTAAAAAAATGAATAACATCTTCCACTGTTTCTTTTTCCATTCTTTTACGAGCCTCAACCGAACATGAACCCATGTGCTGAGTGAGAATCACTTTTTCTGAATTACAGAACTCACCAAAGTAAGGCTCTTTATTAAAAACATCCAGTCCTGCACCAGCAACATGCCCGGAATTAAGAAATTTAATCAAATCACTTTCATTAATGATTCCACCTCTTGCTGTATTAATCAGTAAAATATCTCTCTGCATTTTAGAAAGTACATCTTCAGTAATTAAGTTTTCAGTTTTAGGTGTTTTTGGAACGTGTAGTGAAATTATTTCTGACTGTGTAACCAGCTCATCAAAAGAAACTTGAAAAATATTCAAACCAAGATTTTTCAATTGTTGAATTTCATCTTTTTTATCTAATATATCGTTCACAAGAATTTTTACGGGTTTAAACGGTGATAGCATTTCAGCAACTCTTAAACCAATTCTTCCAAAACCTAAAAGACCAATTGTTTGCTCATTTAAACTTTTTCCTTCGAAACGTTGCCAGCCTTTATTTCTAATAGCTTTATCGGCAGTGTGAATTTGTCTCGTGAGAGAAATCATCATTCCTAAAGTTAATTCTGCAACAGCATCAGTAACAGCATCGGGCGTGTAACAAACTTTTATTCCTTTATCTTTACAAATTTGCAAAGGAACAGAATCAAGACCGATTCCAATTCTGGCAATAAGTTTTAAAGTTTGGCTCTTTTCAATTAAAAATGAGAGGTCCTCGGTGCCAACAATAACGGCTGTAGCATCATGAGCAAGCTCATAGAGCTCTTCACCACTTAATTTTCTGCCCTTATCATTTAATTTAAATTCAAGGCCACTCTGTCTTAAAATATTAAGAGGCTCTGAGGATGTACGAGAAAATGGAAATGTTGAAACTACTACTTTCAAAAAACGACCACCCTGGCTGGGGATTACTGTTAACTTTCTATAACACAATTGTGCCACTTTCGTTGTAGTTGGAGAAGCAAAGTATGCTCTTAGACTGAAAACTTCCTCTTCATAAGAATATTCATTCCGAAAGACACAATTGGCAGACTCGCTCGCTCAAATTCTCCGGGGTAAATGACTAATTCTGCGCCTGTGCCT
>JACMRM010000262.1 GCA_014376445.1 Bacteriovorax sp.
TCGTTCAAGCTAACCATACGAAAAAATTTGAGTAGGGTATGTTGACAAAAGAATCGACTGCTCACAACATTTATTAAAGACGTGATTATTTTAGGACAAGTATTTAATACTTAGTTTAACTTCAAGGAGAAGATTGAATGAAAAAACAGACATTAGTAATTGCAGGACTTGCACTACTATCAACAAGCGCATTTGCTTCGAAAGCAAGAATGCAAGGTATGGGACAAGATAACGTTCGCGGATCAGAATACATTTCTGACTCAAGAAACGTTTTCAGAAACCCAGCTGCTCTTAACGAAACAAAAAACTACCTGGTAACTGAATGGGGATCTTCTACTGGTGCTGACGCTAATAACGCTCCAAGAGCTGAAGGTGGATTCTTCCGTGAAATGGGAGCTTTCAACTACGGTCTTTACTTAGGTAACGAAGGACAAAACAACAATGCTTTGAGAGCAGGTACAGCAACTACTTTATTACCTCAAGACAACGCTCTTGATCTATTTCTTGCTGGTGATATGGGTGTTAAGTGGGGAGCGAGAGTTCACTACGCTGGTTCAAAAGACGAAGCTACTACGGCTAACGTAACTAAGAAAAACTCTGCATTTGGACTTGGTCTTGGTGTAACTGCTGGTGCTGCTGAAGGATACGCTAACGTAGATCTTTCAGATAAATCAACTGGTGGTGCACTTGCATCTGATATGTGGAAACTTAAGCCGTCATACCTTGTTGGTGGATCATACACTCTTAATGATTTCACAGTTTTCGCTTCATACGAAAACACAAAGTCTGAGCAAACAATTACAAACGTAAATTCAACTAGCAAATCTTCAAACATCGTTGCTGGTGTTGGTCGCACTATGGAAATCAACCCAACTGCTAGAGTTTTCGGAGATGCAAAAATTGTTATGAACAGCACAACTGCAGCTGCTGGTAAAACTAAGAACAACACACTTCCAGTAACTGCTGGAGTAGAAGCTGACGCAACTTCATGGTTAACTCTTCGTGGTGCTGTTTCTCAGAACGTATTCTTAAACCAAACTAAAAATCCTGCTGGTAAAAAAGTTACAAACCCAAACACTACAACTGTAGCTGCTGGTGCAACTCTTAACTTCGGTAAACTTAAAGTTGACGGTCTAATCGGTACATCTGCTGCTTCAAGAGCTGGTGGTGTTTCTGCTGATGCAAACACAAACCAAGGTACACTTACAACAGACAACCTAATGACTAGAGTTGCTGTTTCTTACTGGTTCTAATTTCTACTGAATTAAATAAAAGGCCCTCCTTTTGGAGGGCTTTTTTTTAAGAGTTTTTAAAGACGACTAACAAGCTTTTAGGGGAACCTGCAATGAAAAAATTATTAACAGTTGGATCGGCATTATTGCTTCTTTCAACTTCTGCATTTGCTACAGAATCAAGACTACTAGCTCTTGGTATGAACGAAACAGATAACGAAGGTATGTTCTACATTCAAGACGGAAGAAATATTTTCTTAAACTCTGCCAATGTAAATTTATATCCTGATCAATTAGTAACTGAATACGGATCTACAGGATTAACTGTTGGTGCGGGACAAACTGTTGATCAAAACCACAGACCAAAAGCTCAAGGTGGGGTATTTAAGAAATACGGTGGAATGACTTACGGAGTTTACTACGGTAACGAGTCTAATACTTCTTCACTTTTAAGAATTGCTGGGACAAGAGACGCTGCTACTCCACCTCCAACTGCTGATAACCAACTAGACCTATTTGTTGGTGGTGATGCTGGAATTAAATGGGGGGCGAACGTAACTTACGCTAACAATAAAAACGAAACTTCAAATACAAAAGACTCTGCACTCTCAACTCGTTTTGGCTTGATTGGATCTGGATGGGACGCACTTTTAAACCTTTCTCTAGGAAGTAAGTCTGAGTCAGCAGCTGTTGCTGGTAGACAAAAATTTGATGGAAAAATCGGATTTCAAGTTGGTGGATCTTATTTACTTGGTGATGCTGGACGTGTTTTCGGATACGTTAAACATTACGGATGGGATGAAGAGCTAACTGGTGCTTCAACTGTTAAAGGTGACTTTACAAGTTACTATTTAGGTTATGGAAGAGATATGACTGTTAATACTAACGGAAAAATCTTTGCTTCAGTTGGTGTTAAGAAAACTGACATCAATTTAAAGTTTACCCAGAAAGGTGAAGTTCGCCATTTAATAGTCCCTCTTAACATTGGTTACGAAGCAGTTGCAACTGAGTGGTTAACTCTACGTGGATCAATTGTTCAAAACCTTTACGGAAAAAGAGACAACAAAAGAATTACTGGAACGACTGATCTACTTGGACAAGCTCCAAACTTAATCGCTGCTATCTACGGTACAACAGGAAAAGGCACTATTGCTAACTCTACTGAAGTAAACGCAGGTGCAACTCTAACTTTCGGACAACTTGCTCTTGATGGAATGATTGGTCTAACAAGCAATGATAGAGGGACTGGTTCTACGGGGGTAGCAGCTCCTAACAAAAACCAAGGTCTTCTTGCTCTAGACAACTTAGGTTCAAGAGTAGCTCTTACTTACAAGTTCTAATCATCGATCAAACGGATTTGATCAATGCAAAAAAGCCAGGTTAACGCCTGGCTTTTTTTTGCCTTTTTCTAAATGACATATTTTGTTCGATTACAAAGGATCATCGGGGGTTCTATGATTGTTTCAAGAAATATAATCCAAGGATGGCTTTATGAAAATTCTCGTTGCTCTAGCGACTCTGTCTCTCGCTAATATCGCTTACGCATTCCCAACTGCACCATTTGATGCTTTAAAAAATCCTATAATGAATTCCGACAAATCTATGGCCGATGATTATGATTTCGAAGGAATTATTAAACTTAGCAACTGTTCTGGATCTTTAATCAGATTCAATGGCCAGCCATCAACAGCAAAAGCAATCGTTTTAACTAACGGGCACTGCTACTCAACAGGTTTATTTGGCGGGATGATTCAGCCTGGTGAAGTTGTTTACAATAAAACATTATCTCGGGACATGAAGATCTTTAATAAATCGATGAAAACTTTTTCTGTAAAAGCAACAAAAGCTCTTTACGGAACAATGACAACTACAGACATCACTCTTTATGAACTTTCTCAAACATACGAAGAAATTTCTAAAAAATATAAAGTTGAAGCATTCACTCTTGATGGTGTAAGACCACAAGTTGGGACAAACATCGATATCGTTTCAGGCTACTGGGAAAAAGGATACAGCTGTGCAATCGACGCTTTCATTTTCAATTTAAGAGAAGCTGATTACTCAATGAACGATTCAATTCGCTACACAGAAGGATGTAACACGATCGGTGGAACTTCTGGATCTCCAATCGTTGCTCGTGGGACAAGAAATGTTATCGCCATCAACAACACAGCTAACGAAGATGGAAAAAAATGTACAATGAACAATCCATGTGAAGTTTCTGAAGATGGAAAAATCACAGTACTTAAAGACAAGAAATACGGTCAAGAGACTTACAACATTTACTCTTGTTTACGTCCTGACTTTCAGGTCGATTTAAATATCGCTGGTTGTAAACTTCCAAAACCATCAAAGAAATAAATTATAATCAATAAACACCGATGAGAAATCTTCGGTGCTTATTGTTTCACAAGCCATTCCTCTGCCCGAACTAATCGAATATTATCTTTTAATTGTTCTCGCTTTAAGTTGTAAATAACTTGAACTGGCATCGCCGGTTTCAATCTCTCGTTATAATAACTTAGACTCGTCGACAGGTTTTCATCTGACAGTTTAACTTCAACAAGATCTATTAACTTATTATCAATCACCGTTAAAAAATCAACTTCACGCTTTTCTTTGTCCCTTATATAATAGAGCTGAGATTTTTCACCTTTCAAGTCTTGGCCCAAATGTAATTTTCGAAGGAGCGCATTGGCCACGATATTTTCAAAACGCGCACCTTCATCATTTTTGACTCTTCCATTGTCATAAAAATATATTTTAGGCTCACGTAAAATTGCACGTGCCAGATTTTTTGAATAAGGTGGAACGACGAAAATTACATATAGAGATTCGAGAATCCCAATCCATTTTTTTACTGTATGAGGAGAAATTTCCAAGTCTCTAGCGAGCGAACTGTAGCTTATTGATGATCCAACTCTATCTGAAAGTAGGTCGATGAGAACTTCAATGAGTTTGATATTTCTTACTTGCTCTAGCTCTAAAAGATCTTCTTTTATAATTCTGTCGATATGAGTTGATCTCCATCTCTTTGCAAAATCTTCTTCACCATTTAAAAAAGGCTCTGGAAAACCGCCGACCTTCATCAATCTCTCCAGACATTCGCCTGGAGGCATTTGGCCCTTGAGTTCAGCAACACTAAAAGGATGTAGACGATAGTTGAAGTGTCTTCCTGCCAGTGAGTCACTGCCTTTCTTAAAAACATCCATGCGAGCTGAGCCTGTCACTAAAATTTTAGGTTTCACTCCTTCAGTATCGTAAATACCCTTGATCCATGATTTCCATTTCGGCCTCTTGTGAAGTTCATCAAAGATGACTAGGTCCACGTCTCGTTTCCATGAGCGATTCATCATAATTTTTCTTAAATCAGAATCATCAAAATTTAAATATTCAAAAGAAAGATCAAGATTTTTAGACAATGTTGTTTTTCCAACTTGTCTTGGGCCGCTCAGAAGTACGATTTTAGAATCTAGGTCTTTTTTAAGGGATTTTGTAATTGATCTTTCCATACTGCTATTATTGCACGGTACTGCAAAATAGTCATGACTATTTTGCAGTACCGTGCATGGACTAGTAAGACACTGTTATTAATAACATCTTTAAAATTATTTATAGCTTAGGTAAAATCAATTTGTCTTAAAGCTTCATAAGCTGCGGCCGTCGCAGCATTGGCCAGGTTCAATGATCTGATATGCTCAGAGTTCATAGGAAGTGTTACAAGCTGAGAAATGAATTGATCCTTCACTTCTGGTGGCAAGCCTTTTGTTTCTGATCCGAAGACTAGATAGCTATCTTTTGTGATCTTTACATTAAAAATTGGTTTCGTTGCAAATCGCGAGAAGAGAAATATTTTATCTGCCGCTGGTTTTTCAGTGGCAATGAATTCATCCCAATTTTCATAAGTCTTTAACTGAACATATTTCCAGTAATCGAGACCAGCTCGTCTCACGGCCTTTTCATCGATATCGAAAGCGAGTGGTTTGATGAGAATGAGTTCAAGATCTAGAGCAACCGCAGTACGCCCGATACTCCCGGTATTACCGGGAATTTCAGGCGCGACTAATACGATTTTAAATTTAGACATATCGAAATAACTCTTAATACGTGAAACAACTTTTTACTTTTACAGAACTGGTAAAAATGCAGTCTGAGCTGCATTTTTTATTTCGATTATTGCAGCTTTAAATAATCAACAAGAGTTCTGATGATTAATCCAGAAGCACCTTTAGCCGAACAGTATGGAAGGTGTCCTTGCGAGTCACCAATACCAGCGATATCTAAGTGTGCCCAAGCGATTCCTGGTTCAACGAAGTTTTCGATGAACGCAGCACCTTTAGCAGATCCACCGAAACCTGATCCACCAATATTTTTTAAATCAGCGACGATCGCTTTCATATCATTTTTGTGTTCGTCGATGATCGGAAGTTGCCACATGTATTCAGAAGTATTTTTTGCAGACTTCATTAGAGAGTCAGCAAGTTTTTGGTTATTTGAGAAAAGACCACAAACTTCAGATCCTAAAGCAACAAGAACTGCACCAGTTAAAGTTGCAGCATCAATAAGTGCATCTGGTTTATCGTCACAAGCGTAGTTAACAACGTCACCAAGAACTAAGCGTCCTTCAGCATCTGTATTGAGAATTTCTACAGTCTTTCCGTTACGAGCAGTCACGATTGAGTCTGGCATAGTCGCTAGTTCATTAACTGCGTTGTCTGTCATACCAAGATAACAAGAAATTTTTACCGGCAATTGAAGAAGAACTGCAGCTCTGAAAGCAGCATATACAGTAGCCGAACCTGCCATGTCGAATTTCATGTTCATCATCGAAGGGCCTGGCTTGAGGGAGTATCCACCAGTATCGAAAGTTAATCCTTTTCCCACTAGAGCGATGTGACGAGTTTTTGCAGAAGACTTCGCCGGAGTGTAAGTTAAATGAACAAGTCTTGCACCATAAGCAGATCCTGCGTTTACAGATAAGAACATTCCCATTTTTTCTTTTTTGAGTTCTGGAACACCTAAAACTTTTACTTTTACACCTTTTAAAGATTTTGCATCTTTTTCAATTTCTTTTGCGTAAGACTCAGAAGTTAAAATATTTGGGGCTACGTTAACAAAATCTTTTGCTACAGTGATTGACTGCCCCACCTTCGTTGCTTCATTGATTGCAGCTTCAAATTTTTTCTGAGAAGTTTTCTTTTCGTTTGTTAAAAGATTAATCGTTTGAAGTTTTGCAGTTTTCTTAACTGTTAAGTGACGGTCGAAAACATATGAAGTCATGTGAAGAGATTCAACGATTGCGTTTAGAGATCCTTCAAGATCACCTTTGATTAAAAATCCATCAAGATGAAGAGTTGCGTCTTCGTATCTTCCAGATACGGCCTTATAAATATGAGCTACCTGACGTCTTAGAACTTCTTTTGTGACTTTTGATTTATCGCCTAATCCAAGAATGATTGCCGACTGACCGTTAACTAGTGTTAGAGCAAATGTTTCACCTGAATCACCTTTGTAATGTTTTGAAGCGACTGCGTGAGCGAAGGCTTCAGAAACTTCTTCAGGCCAGTGAGAATTAACTAAAACTTTTTCAGCTTTAGCAGGCTTTACTGCAGGAGCAGATGCAGAAGCTTTTTTAGTGGTCTTTGCTGCAATTTTAGAAGCCGCCTTTGCTTCCTGGGCCTTGTTGAAACAAGAGTAAATATTGAGTTCAGTGCTGGTCTTTGCAGGAGCAAAGTTAAGATTGATTTTCATCGTACATTCCTATGTTTTTTGATGTTTTTTAAAATATATTCAGGCTAAAATAACACAGTCTTTGATAAAAGTAACCACCAGGTCTTTAGCCTCGAATTTTATTCCACTTTTTGTATTTGGATTCGTTTTCTTCGTTGCATAAATTAATTGATGACTCAGAGATCATTGCGATGAGCCCTCTTGGTCTTACTAAGTTTAAAGTCTATCTCTGCCTAAGAAATTATTAAAATCCTAGTGGGTTTTTGATTTAGGCTCAGGCTTTATCCCCTCTGCAGCAGGAGTCGGAAGTGGTTTCCCCTGATGAGTTTTCAAATAATCTTCACTCGTCATAACGGACCCATCTTCCTGAAAAACAAAAAGTGGAGTCATGAATTTTGTTTTCATATCTTCAGGAAGAACAATGTTTTTTACGCCTTTGTTTCCGGCCGAAAGATTGATTGCTTTGTTGTTGTAAAATGCTTTAAGCGATTTTGTATTTCCGATAAAAAGTCTAATCACTCCACCTCTAAGAAAAAGTGTTCTTCCCTGGCGTAGCACATATTTTTTGATCTCTTTATCATCTACTTTGTAAGTCAGCCATGAGTCACCTTCGCTTGCATTGATGAATAAAGTCTCAGTTCCTTTAGGCGACTGAACTCTATACTTCGCAGGGAGAAGCTCATTCATTTTTCCAGAACTGATTGATGTGTCTTCAACAAATTGTTTATCACCTAAAGAAATCGTCTGGAGATTGATATCATTAACAGTTACTTCAGACTTCTGGTTTTTATCCTGGATCAAATTAACCTGAATAGGTTCAGCAGGCTTAACTTCTACAACAGGTTTGACCACTGGTTTAGGGGCAGGAGCTTTTCTTTTATGAAGAGTCGTCAAAACTTCAGGGAGTTTAACATCGTTTTCATCAGAAGATTTTTGAAGAAAGTTTTTGATATTAAAAATAATGATCACAACAATTAATATTCCAACTGAAACTTTTGCCAGAAAAATCATTGAAGAAGAAGTGACTGACTTCACCGCTTCCATTGGAGTTGCGACCATGGAAGTCAGAGTATTTCTTGCTGTCTCTGTTTTCATTTCCTGATTTGGAACGGAAGTGCTTGCAAGAGGATTATTTTTTGCGTAGGCCATGTCGAGAAGATGAAGTGCAAATTCCTGATCAAGCCCCAAAATCTTTGACGTCGATTTGATGAATCCTCTAACATATGTTTTACTGGGAAGTTTATCTAACTGATCAGCTTCAAGATTTGCCAGCAGACCAATGTGAATTTTAGTCTGCTGTGAAATAACTTTCAAGCTCAGTCCGCGCTCTTCGCGTTTTTCTCTGAGTAGTTTTCCGATTGTAATTGTCGGTTCGACAATTACTGTGGAAGCCGCTTCGATAGCGGTAGTCTCGTTGGTAATATTTTCTTCTGTGTTTTTTTCTTCAGTCATAATTTTTTTAAAAGTTTGGAGTTTCAACCGGATCTGATTGCTTCATCAGTTCGGTTCGTGTTCTAATTGATTGTTCTTCATTTGAGTTGCTAATTTTTTTAATCTGCACTGCCGCTAAAGTTCCGTAACGTGTAGAGGGAAATTTTTCCATAATTTCCTGGAACATCATTTTTGCTTCAGTCGGTCTGTTTAAATTTACGAGGGTTATAGCAATCTGGTAAAGCGGTGCCGGATCAGAAACACATGTTCCTTTGCCGGATTCTTTAAATGCATCGAGAGCTTGTTGGAAACGATACTCTTCAGCGTACATTTCACCTAATTTATAATGAGCAGGACAATAATCGTTATTTTCCTGAATTGATTTTGCCAAATAGTCGAACGCCATCCGGCGGTCGCCTTCATTTAAAGAGAGGAGGGCAAGATTATAAAGATTTCTGAATTGGGCCTGATATGTCAGATCTTCAGAGACTTTTTCAAATTGAGCGCGGGCCTCTTTAATTTTTTTGTTGTCCATATAGAGTGAACCAAGATTCAAGCGTGCATCAGAATTTTTTTCATCAAGATCGATAGCTTTTTTTAGTTCTTCTTCTGCAAGCGCCGTTTGATTTCTGAAGTAGTAGGCCATTCCAAGATTGTTTCTAATTTTGCTGTCTTTAGAATTGAGTTCTTTTGCTTTTAAAAGGTGATTCAAAGACGCCTGATAATCTTTGTTAACTAGCTCAGTTGTCCCCTGACCGTAATAAACTTCGGCTTTTTTTTCGTCAGGAGTCTGATCTTTTAGTTTGTTTGATGAACAAGAAGTTAAAGCTAGAGCAGCAAGTGTTATAAATAACGCTTTATATTTCATATAAGACCCTCATCTCAATCCATTAAGATATAGGATCTATATTAAGCGTTGTTCGGTCTTCTTGTAAATATCCCAATGGTTTCAAAGTGCTGTGTTGAAGGGAAAAGATCGAAGATTTCGACGCTTTTTAGCTCGTAATTGTTCAAAATCCCCAATGTATCACGAGTAAAACTAGTAGCTTCACAGGCAATAAAAATAAATCCATCAGGCTTGAACTCATTTAAAAATTCATTGAGATTTTTTAATCCTGAGCGTGGAGGGTCAATAATAAGCCAGTTCGGACGGGGATAACCCTCGGCCTTAAGGGCAATAAGTTTTTTAACAGCGTCCTGATCGTATAAATCGAGTGAGAAAAACTTCTGATGAGCTGTTTGTGTAGGAGTTGTACGGTATTTATCCACTACTAAAGTAGGGTTTCTAAACTTCACGGAAAGATTTCCGTTGCCGCCGAATAAATCGTAAACGACAGCTTTTGGAGGGATTAATTCTTCCGCTTTTTTCTGGACGAACACGCGAAGTCTTTCGTTCATTTCAGCGTTCACCTGTGTGAATCCACCATTGGCGTAAGGACGGTTAACTGAAAGTTTGACGTTGTGGCCGCCGGCCTCATTGTGTTTTGAATAAAGTTCCACATGGCCTTTTATCGGCTCTTTTTCAACAGCTCTGATCCAGTTGTTGTCAGCGTAAAGTGCACGCAGCTCGTACGCTACAGAGGGGTCGATAATTTTACATTCCGGCACGGGAATAATTTCGTTTTTATAATTCATCAAGCCCATGACTTTTTTCTTTTTATCGTAGTGAAGCTGAATTCTGTTTCTATAACCCAGACGTCTTTTTGCTCCATGAACCGTGATCGGCATATCGGGAAATTTAAACATATGACGAGTCAGTGCGTTCTTTTTGAACTCGAGTTCTTTGTCATAATTTGTATGCTGGTAATCGCATCCGTTGCACGACTGATAGTGCGGGCACTCGGGAGCTTTTCTATCAGTTGAAGGTTCTGAAATACCTGACAGGTGAGCAAATTGAACGCCTTTTTTCTTCGAGAAGACAACGGCTTCAACCATTTCGCCGGGTAAAGTTTTTTTGATGAATGTAACAGCTGCGTCTTGTTTAGATACGCCTTGCCCAATTGGGTCAATATGTTCGATTTTGAAGTCTATTTTCATGAAATTGCCTTGGGTCTCGCTTTAAAAAATTCAATTTTTAAGCATCTAATGTTATGTTGATCTTTCTTAATTATCTTTTATTCTTGTTCGTTCACAGGGTTTTATGGATCAAAAATTTATTCGCAATTTTTCAATCATCGCTCACATCGATCACGGTAAATCCACTCTCGCGGACCGTATCATGGAAGCTACCCTAGCTGTCAGCAACCGTGAAAAAAAGGATCGCTTGCTCGACA
>JACMRM010000263.1 GCA_014376445.1 Bacteriovorax sp.
TGTGATAAACTAGAAATGTCAGCAGCTAATTGTGACCAGTCGAGGAGCTCGAGAGCTTCAGAATTACCATTTAGAAGATTAAGGGCCATGATACAAACTCACCAACAATTATTAACAACTTCTGAAGAATATAACACTCTCTTCTCGAAAAATGAATTTTATCCCCTTCAAAAGGCCTACACAACACCACATTTTTTAGTTTTAGGACTGCGCTTTCCCGGAAGGAACGTTGCTTTATATATTGGGAGAGGAAATCAGTACGAAGGAATTTTTATTTCCGACAAATTTCCGCCCTCATATCTTCGTGTACAGGATCGTCTTCTGGATTATGCACGAAAATATTTAGTGGGTACGCGCCTGGGAAAAATGGAAGTGGATGAAAAACATTTTATGGCGCTTTTTCATTTTAAAAACGAGCATACAGATAACTCTTTTGCTTTTGGGTACAAAGACCGTCAATTATATTTCATAAAACAAAACAAAGAAGAAATTTATACCAGCTGGAATGGTGAGACTTCGAGTGGAAAAACAATTCCTGATCTCGCTGATGTTCTTATGGGTAGCAGAGCGACTATAGACACAGCGAGATCTTCAAGCTGGACTCTCGAGCAGTACCTTATCGATGAGCAAAAGAAAGTCAGTGGGAAGCCGATTCAAAAGAAAAAAGAAAAATTTCTCGAAAAAAAACTTAATAACATTACAAATGATTTATTGAGCGCTGAAAAGTGGCAGTTGATTGAAGAGGAGCTTCTTTCTGAAGATTTCGAATTCGATGAAGATCAAAATAATTTTTATGGGCATAAAGTAAAGCTCGGCCCTCACCTTAATTTATGGCAGAAGCGCGATGTTGTTTTTTGCAAAGTAAAAAAGCTCAAGAGGGCCGAAATCATATTAAAAGAAAGGCTGAAAGAAACCGGTGAAGAATTATCAAAAGTAAAAGTCGGCGAATTTGAATTCGAAGTCACAAAAGAAAAAGTCATTGCACCTTTATGGCAGTCTGGCTCAGCTGCTAAGATAAAACATAATAGCGAACATAACGTAAAAAATTTCAGAATCAAAAATATTTCAGGTATGGTTTCACTGGATGCTGAAAGTAATGACTGGCTTCGGTCGCAGGGGTCAAAAGATCATTACTGGTTTCATATTGAAGATTATCCAGGTGCTCATTGTTTGGTAAAATCAGATGATATAGGTCTCTTGAATGGAGAGGATTTGTCGGCCATTGCTTCGATGTTGCGCGATTATTCTCAACTAGAGATTACTGTTATACCCGTTATGTACAGTCAACTAAAGAACGTAAAGGGCTTAAAAGGCGCACAGGGAAAAGTGATTGTAAAAAAAGCAAAATATTTAAGATGCAATTACGTGAGCTGGACAGAAATAATTACCTTAGGCTAGGCTCTCATTGCAGGCCGTGCCAGCTCTCTATAGAATAGATATATATTAGGGGTTTAAAGCATGAAACATTTCTTCTTACTAACGATAACAACGATCACATTACTGACCTCTGTTAGTCTATGGTCTGCTGAAAAAATTGATGTTGTCGAACAATATGAAATCAGAAGTTACGATCCACAAAAAAGCGGACTCACTGATTTAGTGTTTGAAGCACGCATTGAAAATCTAACTGAGATCTTAAATAAAGCAGGAACATTCGGAAAATTATCGGATGTCTATTTTAAAATATACTGGCTTTCTCCATCTCAATATAAAATAGAAGTACTGGGGTTGCCGAAAGGATTTTCGGAAGTTCGCAGCGACCTGACAGATCTTATTAAGGGAAAACTGGAATTTATTATTCCTGAGAAGTTTTCTGAAAAATTTAGAGGCTATACTTTAAAAGCTGAACCGATTGCAGATGGAAAATTAATTAAAGCTATTGATGACACTTATACAATGGCAGTTCCAGAGGTCGACATCGTTATTGATTCAGCTGGAAAATTAAAGACTGTTGAAACGAAAGCCACTTATTCAAATGTAAAAACAGAATTTTTTCAAACTCCAAAAGCATGGAGTGCGGGAAAATTGGTTATGGATAAAATCATAACAACAAGCAAGCAAGGTCTGACCTTGTTATTGACGACGAATACAATTGAGTACACATCAGTTGAAGGAATGGGGTTTCCTGCAAAAGTAACGATAAAAAACATTACTGAGACAACGGTTCCGGCGACAAAAAAAGAAAAAGAAAAGAAAGTTAAAAATGAGTCAGGAACAATAGTTCGTTTTAGCAAATATGCTGTCAATAAAGGGATAGCTAAAGCTATGTTTGCTCCAAAAAGCTAGGATTGCATTTGAAATTAGGTATGAAGCACATTCAGATTTTTCTCATAGCGGCTGTTTTGCTGTTTAATTTTTCATGTTCGAAACAGTCTGCGCCTTCAATTGAAAATGGTGAAATCCGTTCTCAAAATGAAATCGACAGACTTGAAGCTTGTAGTGCTGTTAATTTTAATAAAGGCGTCCTTCTTCATTTAAATATGCTTCTTTTGTTTAAGTGTACTCAATGGGATCTGCAGTTTCCCAAAATGTACCAGGGGATCAAAAAAATCTCGAGTGCATCGTGGGATCATTTTATGGGACCGATTGATAAGGAGTTCGTTGAAAACCTTAGCCGTCGTGACCGCATTTTTAAAAATATTCATGACCTTGATTCGAAGAACGGTCTTGATGACTTGAGCCGCGTGCTTGTTGCTCTTAATGAAACAAATTTTTTCGATTCAGTTAAAGCAATGTTTACATGTGTAGATGATGCAGCCAATGCCATATGTTCAGGGCGTACAGCTATCCCTAAAAAAGAATCTTTAAAAAATATTATCAAGCTGGTTGATATTTCCCCTGATGATATTGACCGAGCTTCAAATTTTATCAAGTCCTTAAATTTGGCGATTGGAACAAATGAAGATAAATTGAGAGATGAAGTTAATAAATTTATCAAGGACCCGGTTTTCATTGATTTCCGCTTAAGACTTGTGGATGCAGTTTCTAAAAAAATGCAGGCTGGTCTGACTAATGATGATCGTCTTTTTTTAAGCCAGCTTCTTCTGACAGGATCAAAGTCAGGTGAGCCATGGATTTATACATGGGTTCACGATGTAAAAATGACCCGTAATAAATTTAGAGATCTGGTGGAATACCCCATCCTTGTGAATCCGGCCTTCGTTGGAGAAATTAAAGGATTAAAACAAGCTTACGATGATGGATTTAACTGTACGATTAAAAGTACAATGAATCCGAACGAGCTGCTTAGTTTTGATTTCAAGACTCACCTGTATGATTACGTAACAGTTTTGAGAAGCAGAGATTATAAAGGCTATTACGATTTCACATCTTCTGAACTAGTTGGTCTAAAAATGTCGACTGAACTTTGCAAAGAACTTGTCGCCAATAAGTACAATACAAACTTTATTAAGATGCTGACTAATTTTTCTAGCTTTCTTGGAGAAAGAAAATTTTATGATTTAGTGAAGTTTCTTGTTACCCAAACTACTGCTTCAGGAGATATCAATAAAACATTTGCAGAAAATCTTTATCTTTTTGATTTAATCGCCAGTGATATATTCAATAATGCTAATCTTTTGAATGAACAAATTGTTAAACACACAAGAGATATGTATCCAACAATTTTTGATGTTGTTCAGAATCTTCCATCGGAAGCATTCACTGATCTTGGAGTTTTCCTTCAAGATACGTTGAAAAAAGAAAACGATGAAAAGTTCAAGGGCGTTGCGGATTTCTGGAGCTTTTTTAACTCAAAAGAAAAAAACTTTGTCTTTAACTTTGTCGACAGACACTTTGAGGGCGATACAAACTTTGTTCTTCTATTTGATTTCTATACCAGGTTTCTGGATGATCTTCGCGATGTCGAGCCTATCTTTAAAGATAAATGGGTGGGAACAGAAGAAAATGTAGAGATGTCATATCTTTCACTGCAGGACATATTTAATCAGCTTGCCGGTGCAGATACGCTGCTTGATTTTCAGAAGTTCTTCAGCAGAGACCAGATCCTGAAAGTTCTAGAAGTGATTTCCAACGGAAGCAACGTCAATGCAGCAGCTAAGCAAGAGCTGGCCTACAGAAGATCAGATGAGTATGTTACAAAATCAAAAGGCGAAAAATATATTTTTAAAGTGACATACAATCCAGGTGTGGATGGAGATTATGACTCACGTCCTGTTATAGAATGTTTGGAAAAATTCAGCCAGATTGAAAACGGTTTTTATGAGCTGGTTAGGAAACTTCCCGAAGCCTGTTCAAAAGTTACAAATGAGAATATAGCATTCAGACTTTTTGGATGGCTGAATAATATTGAAGATAGTTTTAAGCAATTTAAGCCTGCGAATGTCGCAAGCGATTCTCTTCTGGATCAAAAGGGATTACTGAGCCCGTATATGCTTAATACAACTCTTGGAACAGCAAAAATTTTAGATACTTTAATTGGTGATGTTAATTCACAGGTACCTACGAAAAATGGAATAAACTATTTAATGAACTCAGCGAAGTTTCATTTAAATGAACAAAAAGCTGCGGCACTTGTAGATAAAAATCTTTCTTTGCTGGCTAAGTGGCTGGCGGTTTTACCTGATCAAAATACAATTCATAGAAATGCACTTTTAAAAACATTTACACGTGAACAGAATTTTGCCCGAGCTAGTGAAGTGACGAAAAATGCAGCAGCACTTTCGATTCAATACAGTGACTGGGTAAAGAAAGGAAATCTTGAAAAGGCGCAAAAAAGATCACTTGGAACGCACGATCCAAGTCAGGATTGCGAAAAAGTTGTCAATAAAGTCATCACGCCAAATCCTTGCCCCTCAAAAGAAGTCGTAAAACAATATACGAATAGTATTATTAAATTTCTCGCTACTATCTGGGAGAAAGAACAAGGATCACCTGTCGCACTTCTTTTAAAATCAGTGAAGCCTGGAGAAGGACTTGATATTCCTCTAAACGGAAAAAATACTAAAAAGTACCGCCTGACATTAAAAGAAACTTTTAAATATATGTACGATGCAAGTGATAAATTATTTCCTATCAACCGCACAAAAACTTATTTCGTAAATCCTGAGGGAAAAGGAAGTAATGAAATCCTTACAACACTTGAGCGTATTGAAGTCGTTATCCGCGATGTTCGCTTTGATAATAACTATCTTGGTGTCGCATTCTTAAATGCGGTTACTCAGGCCGATGATTACAATAATGAAGTAATCAAGAGAAAAGGGCTTCTTTCTAAATGTCTAAAGATACCTGTTATCCGCTGTTCTAGACCTATGAGTGATGATGACTTGAGACAAGGAAAAAACGCTCTTGAGACCTTTGATTCATTACTTGATATCAACACTGATCCCAAATTACATTATGGGAATTTCCTGAAAACTTTTGAACAGACTCTCGTTGGAAGCTCTGCTAAAAAGGCGCAGGAAGTTCAGTTGATGGCGTTGAAAGATGAATATCTTCTTCAGCATAACGGCCATATTCTTGGTGACATGACAATGATGACAGCATGGTCGAACGTGGCGCGGGTTATCCGTGACAGAGTCGGACGTACTCGTGAAGATTTTGATAAATTTATTGCAAGCGATGATTTCAATCGTGTGGATAAAGCACTTTTATATGGATTCGATCTTCCTCAAGCGGGACCTTCTGCTGAAAGGCTGTTGAGAAAAGTCCAAGTCATTCCTGCTGGTGAAAAACAGAATATTGCAGATCACACTATTGATTGGCTTGCTTCGCTTGATTATGATCAGACCCGTTTACTGGAAGATACAATTGCAAAAGTTCTTTTAGTTTCTTCTTATCTGGGAACTCCCGAGACTGTTTTCGGAGTGACTGCAAAAAATAGTTCATTAGACCGTTATAAAGACAATAATTTATTCCAGGTCTTTATGGCGCTTGAAAAAATTATCGATTACTGGCCGATTGTAAAAAACTATATGCCAACCGATATGAATCTATTGGATGCGCTTAAACCGGCCAACAACGTTTTAGTTTTCTTTACAAATGCTCTTGGTTCGACCAATGATCCTGATAAAAATATTGCCTATAAAACGCTGAACGATATCTTCGTTGTGGTGCAGACTTCATTGTTTGATGAGCAATCTGATCCATCCATTGGTAAGGCCGGAGATGTAAAAGTTAAAGGAATTGATCTGGTTGTTGGATTTTTACAGAATCCGAAATTGGTTAATCAGACCTACACGTTGGTGCATGATGATTACAGATATCTCGATCTGCTTCATGTCGATCAGGCAGCATGGTTTAAAGTTGCAGGCATGAACCTTGGACGTATAGCATCTAATGAGAGAATTGACTTTACTCCATTGCGTGATTATTTAAATTTCACTACTAAAAACAAGGTTTGTCTGAACAGAGATTCTGAATGTACAAGCAATTATCACTACGATGAACCGGCAAGTCTCGCGAAGTACTTAAACCAATCTGCAAAATTTGGCGGCGAAACAAACTTCATGCTGGTGACTAGAAAGTTATTAGTGGAAAATTTTGATCAACTTAACAAGATGATTGATGACTTAATTCCATGCTTGAAAATTAAAGAAGTAAAGCCTCCGTTCAAATTTAATTGACCATTTAGGTCTGTTAAAAATTCCCTTATTGAAGAAAAAAAAACTCCTTCTATACTAAAGAGATAACAATAATTTATCTTTGAATAGAGGCTTTTTCTGAAATCACTTTTACTCCAAAATAAGTCTTCATTGAAAGTCGTTCGTGGTGAACGTGAACTCTCAGAAAAAGATATGGTTGAAATACCAAAAGGTCTTCGTCCCGGCGAATGGATTATTATTGATGATCAACTGTCGAAGAAAAATTTTATTGCTTACATCAATCCATATTCAGAAAGTTTTTATAAAATAAAAATCATTAGTGAAGATCTTGAAAAAAAATATAATGCAAAATCAGATGAAGAATCGGCTGCGCTAGAATTAATTATTTTTCATTTAAAAAAAGCATTTAAGAAAAGAGATTTTTATAAGGATTATGCCAGTGGTGCTCGCTTAGTCTATGGCATGAATGATTCACTTCCTGGAATCATTGTTGATAAGTATGAAAAGTATATTTTTGCGCAGATAAATACTGCAGGAATGGATCGGTTTAGAGCAGCAATTAAAATTGAAATAGAAAAACATTATCCCCAGCAAAAAGTTCTTTTCTTTGATAATCCTGAATATAGAAAAGCAGAAGTTCTTCCTGTTCATGATTCGGAAAAAATGGAAGGAGACCTAGACGTTTTAGAAAATGGTCTTAGTTATAAAATTTCCCAGCAGGTTATGCAGAAGATTGGCTACTATTACGATCATCGTGAAAATCGAAGCAAGTTTGCTCATTTATTAAAGCGTACAAGTTTTAATAAAAGAACCGGTTTGGATTTATTTTCATACGTCGGTAGTTGGGGGCTCCATATGCTTTCTTCCGGTGTAGAAAATGTTGAGTTTGTTGACCAGGGAAATATGGAAGAAGCAATTCAGAAAAATTTAGCACTGAATAATTTCAGTGGACGCGGCACATTTACACGCGCTGATGTTTTTAAATTTCTTGATACAACAGCGGCCAGCGGAAAGAAATATGATGTCATCGTAAGTGATCCTCCTGCATTTACAAAATCTGAAAAAAATAAGGCGCAGGCAATCCAGGGTTACGAAAAGCTTCATCTAAAAACGATGAAAATTTTAA
>JACMRM010000264.1 GCA_014376445.1 Bacteriovorax sp.
AGTCTGAACTCCAAGACATCATGTCAGAGATCGAAGATCTTGAAAAAGAATTCGAAACTGTTGAGGTTGTTGAGTCTCCAATAAGCCTGCAGGAAAAGATCGATGCTGAACTTGCAATGGAGCTTGAGGAAATCGCCACTGCGGAAATTATTACTGACGACGAATTTACAGCGATGGATGAAAAAGTTGTAGTTTCAAAGGCACAGGTTCTTGCGTTTGAAAAAACAAGATCAATGGCACCAAAAACGACTCCGGTATCCTCATCGGAAGTTAGTTTTGCGGCACACGGCCAGATGACTCTTAATCTTGATTTCAAGGTGGGCCCTGAAACTGCGAAACTTTCAGTGGATCCTGTGAAAGGTCTTATAGTCACTCTTTCTGGTGTTGAACTTTGTATCAACGAAGATTCCGGGTGCACAATCTCTATGGAAAATGGAATGAAATTTACTATTCCTTTGGCTTCTCCTGCAGTTTCCACTAAAAAGAAATCAGCTTAGTTTTATAACTTTTTTGGTTTTATCAAGTGAGAAGTTGTGAGTCTTAAAATCCTTGGTGGATTCGCCCGCGGACAAGTTTTAGCAGTGCCTAAAGGGGATCTTATACGTCCCACCTCTGTCATGCTCAGAAGAAGAATTTACGATTTTTATCAGGACCTAGATGGAGTCACTTTTGTAGATTTGTGTGCAGGCTCAGGCGCTATGGGTTTTGAAGCATGGTCCCGCGGTGCCACTATGGTTTATCTCAATGAGGTAAACAAACATGTTCTGATGATTCTCGAAGATAATAGAGAAACGATTCTGGTGCGCAATCATCATAAAAAATGTGGCGACATTGCCTGCAGTTATTTCTCTGCAGAAAAGTGGTTGAAGCAGTTTAAGTCTTCATATGAAAAATTATCGAAAGAGCAGCAGAAAGAAACGATTATTTTTCTCGATCCCCCTTACTCTGAACAAAAAATTTATCTCGATGTAATCAACCTTCTTAAAGAACCTTGGTATTTTGGTCAACTTTGGGTTGAGTCTGAACCGAAGAAAGGAATTCCTCAAAAAATTCTTCATGAACTGGGCTTAACTCCAGTTAAGGTCTTCGAGCAGGGAGACAACTATATCTTTGTGACAAATTTTCCCCAAGCATAAGTATTTTATGGAATAATATTCTTAGAAAATGTTTTTTCTAAGGGTAAATTTATGGAACTAAGTTCTAGAGTAAAAGGCATGGCAGAAAGTGTAACGCTAAAGCTGAATTCAAAAGCGATGGAGTTAACTGAAGCAGGAAAACAAATTTATAACCTTACGGCCGGACAGCTTCCATTTAGACCGCCACAAGATTTCATCGATTCAATCAGATCAGAACTCGATTTTTTAAAATCATATCAGTACAGTCCCGTTTCAGGTTTTGCCGATCTCAGAAAAAAAATTATTCATCACATTGAAGAGACGAGAGGAATTAGTTTTTCGAGCGAAGCTCTTGATGGTGAAAGTTTTGAATGCGTAATTTCTAATGGCGCAAAACATTCAATCTCAAATATTTTAGGTGCGATTATTGATCCAGGTGATGAAGTCATCATTATTGCCCCTTATTGGATTTCTTATCCAGAAATGATCAAATTCTGCAGGGGAGTTCCTGTTATTGTGACATCATCGATCTTCGATGTTTTTACCCCGCCGCTCAATGAAATCAGAAAAGCTATTTCGGAGAAAACAAAAGCGATCATTATTAATTCTCCCAACAATCCTGCAGGAATTCATTACTCGAGCGAGTGGATGAGTGATTTTGCAGACCTTCTTTTAGAATATCCTGACGTTGCGGTAATCAGTGATGAAATTTATTTTGAAGTTTGTTATTACGATCCAAGGCCTACATATTTTTACCAGAAAAAACCTGAACTTTTAAAGCGTACAATCATCGTTGATGGGATCTCAAAAGCATTTGCTTCAACAGGACTTCGCATTGGTTATTGTGTCGGTCCAAAAAATATCTGTAAAGGGATTGAAAATCTTCAGGGGCAGCTTACTAGTTCAGCGAACTCTCTGGTTCAGCGTGCGATGATGAATTATAATTTTTCAAATTCATCACAATTTTTAACGCCTGTAAAAAATCACCTGCGCGACAATGCAACAATCATCCGCGAAAAATTTAAAGAAAATGAACTGATGAAATGCTGGTACCAGCCGGTCTCAGCGTTTTATTTTATGATCGATTTTACTCAGACCCCTGTTTTTAAAAAATACTTGAAAGATAAAAATGATACTACTGATTATGCTGTCCAGATTTGCGAAGATATGCTTAATACTCTAGGCGTTGTCATAGTTCCAGGGACAGATTTCGGGATGATAAACTCCGCGCGAATCAGTCTGGTACTGCATAAAGAAGTGTTTTCTGAAGCCATCACGAAAATCGTGCATTTTCTCAATCACTAAGACCACCCTCTTGTAAGGAAGAATTTCCCCTGCATTTCATGTTTTCTCTATAGAAGGCATAATGTATTTAGGGGTATTCTAGATGTCTTTAAAACCTATTCAATTTCTCATCATAGCTTGCATGATTTTCATCGTTTCTGCATGCGGAAAAAGTAAAGGCCAGGAAGTGAAAGACGCTGTTCGAAGTGCAAATATTTTACTCAGCACTAAACAATGTCAGCAGGCGATTGATCTTCTTGAAGGAATCGGAAGACAAAACAGAGATGCTAATTATTTAAAAGTGCTTTCAAGTTCTTATGCTTGCAGAGCAGGCTATTCAACAATCACATTTTTTGGAACTGATATTTCAAAAACGGCGACGCCTTCTCCACTTGGAGGAGTGACAACGTATGCAACATCTCAAATTGCAGTGACGGCACCGCTTGTAAACGATTCAAACTATAAAGATTTGCAGGAAGCAATTAATATTCTGCTTTATGCTGGAGGGATTTCTGCATCGACAGAGCCTACAGCAAGCGAGCGAACAAAATATTTTTCAAGTGGGCCTGCCGGAGATATCAATACTGAGCTTGCATTCATGATGATGGTTCAGCTTGGAAAATTCATGAGAGTTTACGCCAACGCCAGTATTGCTGGTGTTAAAGGGGGAGGATCAGCTGCGAATAATTGTTTTACAGACTACTCGACAACTCCTGTGGCGATTCAAACTTATGTCACTTCAGTTCTTCCCGGTGCATGCAATTCAGTGAGCAGCTCGCATACTCAGCTGGCCTTGGGGTTAAGCGGAAGACGTGTGCGTTTATGCCAGGGTGTAGTTTTAATGAATTCTATTCTCGATGTTCTTCCAAGCGTTCTTGCTGCTGCAGGCGGCGGAAGTACGACTGATCTTGCGACTGTGACATCACAAATTAACACCCAAAAGGCTTTTTTAATAACTGCCTATCCGACAATCGGACCAACGGCGACAGTCATGAGCCAGTACAATTGTGAAAATGATGGCTCAATTGATGTCAACACACTGGCCTCATACTATGCAATTTTATTTGAAGGTATTATCCAATAATGAGAAATATTTTTTTAATATTATTCATCATGTTTTTTACTGCTGCAATCAATGCACAGGAAGTCGGGTATATTGGACGAAGCCCTAAAGCGCTTCTTATGGGAGATGCTTTTACTGCCATCGCTGATGACGAGTACACTTTATTTTATAATCCGGCCGCACTTGGAAGAAATAAGGGAGTTAGTTTAACTTCTCTTGATCCGAGTATCGGTGGGACAAATGTTTTAGGTGATACGGCCAGGTTTAAAAACTTTCCCAAAGCTGACCCTGCCGGCATTGCTTCAAAAATTTTAAATTATCCGGTATCGCTTCAGGCTTCGGTATTTCCGGGTCTGAAGATGGCAAATTTTGGATTTAATTTATTCGCCAGTTCAAAAACCAATCTTATTTTAAGGAATGCAATTCATCCTGTTCTTGATATGGATTACCGATATGACAAAGGTTTTATCACAGGATTTGCTTGGAATGTCGGAAGCGGAGCTTTTTCTTCACGTATAAAAAAATCTTCAAAAACAAAAGTAACCAGCGGCAACAGGCTTTCAATCGGCTTGGCCTTTAAATTTATCAACCGCGAAGGAATGAAAGATCAGTATGATCTTTTTGGAACGACTCTTCTTAATAAAATTAATTCCGGCGCAACTAATTTAACTAGCTTGAAGCAGGCATTGGGATATTCAAAAGGCAAAGGGTACGGAGCGGATATTGGTGCTGAGTATGCGATTTCTTCGGGAAGAAATCTTTTCACCAGCGGCATTTCAATTTTAGATGTCGGCGGAACACGATTCAGAAGAACAGAAGGGACTGGTGATATTCCTGTTCAAGAAATGAGCATTAACACAGGTGTTGCTTTCAAGCAGGACTTTGGATTATTTGATTACACACTTTCTGCTGATCTGCGCCCTTTGAATCAGCCGATTAATTTTTCCAGAAAATTTCACCTTGGTGCAGAAGTTGGCATTCCTCTTATCACTGCTTACGCAGGGTGGAGTGAAGGATATGTATCATACGGTGCTTCAGTAAAATTATGGCCGGTCAAACTGACTGCAGGGTTTTACGGGATTGAACTCGGGTCAAAATTTCGTGAACAGGAAGCTAAGCGCTTCGTTATCTATTTAAGTCTTTTCGACTTTTCTTTTGATATCTAATTCTTTACAATTTTTATCTATAGACATCGAAATCAAAGTCATACAATACCGGACTGTTTCGCTCTGTCTTTAATACACGGAGGTATTGTTGAAAAAGACTTATGTACTGGACACTAACGTCCTTCTTTTTGACCCTGCTGCCTTTAGAAAATTCGGCAAAAACACAGTCTTTATCCCTCTGATTGTTATCGAAGAAATTGATCGTTTCAAAAAAGATCAAAATGAAAACGGAAGAAACGCCAGAACCTTTTCACGTTTCATTGACGATCTGAGATCTCAAGGGCCACTTGCTAAAGGTGTAACTCTCGACAGCGGCGGAACACTTATTGTTTCTATCGACCTGATTGTTAATGATAAAAGTCTTCCGATCGACGTAACGATCAACGATAACCTAATTCTTTCAAGTGCACTTGCGCTTAAATTAAAAGGTGAAGACGTTCTTCTAGTTACAAAAGATATCAACCTTCGATTGAAGGCAGATATTCTTGGTGTACCTGCTGATGACTACGGTCAGATGGATGTTACATTTGAAGAACTTTATTCGGGACAAAGAACATTTGAAATTTCAGGTGAGAGATTAAAAGAATACGAAGCAAATCGTTTTCTTGCTCTTGATGAAGATGAGATGATGGGTATCTTTGCCAATGAATATTTTATTCTTCAGGAATTCCACAATCCAAGAAGAAGACTGCTTGGAAGATTTCATCAGGGGAAAAAGGGAATTGTTCCTCTTATTTCTCTTCGTGAAGGTATATGGGGAATTTATCCAAAGAACGTTGAGCAGCAGTTTGCTCTAGATGCTCTTTTAAATGATGAAATCGCACTTGTTTCTCTTGTTGGTAAGGCCGGAACAGGTAAAACTCTTCTTGCGATCGCCGCAGGTTTAGAAAAAGCTATCGTTCAAGGAAAGTATTCACGTTTATTGGTTTCCCGTCCAATTCAACCGATGGGACGCGACCTTGGTTATTTACCGGGCGATGTAAACGAAAAACTTGCTCCATGGATGCAGCCGATTTTTGATAACATGGATTTCCTTTTCAATCAGAATAGAAAACAAGCGGGGACTTCATACGAAGAACTTATCAACCAGGGTATGTTACACGTTGAACCTCTGACTTACATTCGCGGTCGTTCGATTCCAGGACAGTATCTGATTGTCGATGAAGCACAGAACTTATCTCCGCACGAAGTTAAGACAATTGTTACGAGAGCAGGTGAAGGTACGAAAATCGTTTTAACGGGTGATCCTCAGCAGATCGATTCACCTTATCTTGATGAAACGAACAACGGTCTTGCTTATGTTGTAGAACGTTTAAAGACTGAAGATATTATTGCTCACACGACTCTGAAAGTGGGTGAGAGATCTCCTCTTTCTGAAGTTGCTTCAAAGCTTTTATAAGTTGAGATAAGAATAATGACCGATCCAAGGTTACAAAGAAAATTTCTTCGTGCTCCTCTTAAATCGACATCACTGTATGTCGATGGGGAGCATGTTTTTAAATCACGTATCCTGAATGTTTCAGAAGGCGGAGTTTTACTCTCGGAACTTCCGCATATTCCTGAGATCAATTCACTTCCAATAGCACTCAACCTTATTCATTACCCGAGATTTCAAACACTCACACTTGAGCAGCTGAAGCAGTTGTCAGTGGATGATTTTCCACACTCAATTGTGAAGACGAAAGTCCGCATGGTGAGAACATTTGAAAATCAAAGTAACGTCGACCGTGTATTCGTTAATTTTATCGGCTGCGAATTTTATAATCCGGATTCAGAATTTAAGATGATCATTTTTCAATATGTAGAAACATTTGCGAAGAACACTATTTATCTGCTTAGTTTATTTGAGTCGCTTGGAAACAGAGTCGAACAGCTGGAGACGTTGAGGACGGTGGCCCATTTACTCGGGTATGACCGACGTATGAAGGTTCCTTTGCTTCGTGCAAAAGTTCTGCATGACTATCAGAGTTTAGAAAGCCTTTAGCATCAGACTCTAATACTCGATAAAATTTTTAAGATTTCCAAGTAAAATCAAAAAGCAGGCAAAGCTGCTTTTTGTCGATCATTTAATGAAGTTTATCCTCAATCGATTTCTTTAAATCCTTAACTGAGTCCGCAAGATGTTTTGATTCTTTTTCTAGGCGAGTTGTAAATTCATTCATCATCAACTTTGTTTTAGAAAAAAGATCGTCTACTTCTTCGCTTCTTTTAATCTGATCCATTAGCGAGTTAGACTCATTCATTAAATCATTGAAGCTTAAAACCTTAAGGTAATCAGAGAAGTTTCCTTCTCTCTTAGCGCTTTTCCATTGTTCTAGACAAACTAGATTCTCCCCATCGATATTCATTTATTAATCCCCCAAAGATTTTGAGCTTTATCCGTCAGTGGAGACGGTTATTCAAATCTATTAACTGGATAATGAAGAATTTATAGGTTGAGCAAGGAGTCACAATAAAAAGTATGTATTTCATTGGTAGAAGCCACACTTTCTGAAGAGATTCGGAAAAAAAAATGGGGAGAAAAGACTCCCCCCGTATAAAAATTACTTAAGAGTTTTGAAGTATTCCTGAGACCCTTTTGGATCAGGCTTCATTGTTGCTTTTCCTTTCGTCCAGCCAGCAGGGCATACTTCGCCGTGTTTCGCTGTATATTGGTAAGCTTCAACTGTACGAAGAACTTCATCAACGTTACGGCCTACTGAAAGGTTGTTTACTGTGCAGGTTTGAACAACATTTTTATCGTCAATAACGAATACTCCGCGAAGAGCAACGGCATCGTCAGCAAGAACGTCATATGAGCGTGCAATTGACTTTGTAAGGTCAGCAACAATTGGGTGTATCAATTTACCTAATCCACCCTTACTGCGCTCTATTTGAGTCCATGCAAGGTGAGAGAAGGCAGAGTCTACAGAGCAGCCGATCACTTCGCAGTTCATTTCTTTGAACTTTGAAAGGTTGTCTTCAAATGCCGTGATTTCTGTCGGGCATACGAATGTAAAATCCAAAGGGTAGAAATAAAGAACTTTCCATTTACCTGCAAAGTCTTTGTGTAGAGAAAGGTTTTTAATTTCGCCGTTAACAACAGCTTCAGCATTAAAATCCGGTGCAGTTTTACCAACAAGTCTAGACATAAGAATTCTCCATAAAAAGTAGTTAATAGGCATTAGGAACTGAAAAGATACCCGTAACTTTAATGGCAAGGCCCCCTAAGATCAAGTCCAAATGCAATCTAAAAACTAAAAATAACGCATACTTATCTCCTATCATTTTGTGAATTTATGGATCAAAATAGTTAAAGATTCAAGGCTTAGGTGCCGATAAATCTATGAATTGAAATTTAAGAATACACCATCTATGGAGAAAAAAATGGATCCCAAAGCCTATATCCCGAACCCGATTGTTATCGAGCAAACTGCTAGAGGGGAGAGACAATACGATATTTATTCAAGACTTCTACTGGATAGAATTATCTTTTTAGGAACGGAAGTTAACGATACTGTAGCGAATTTAATCATGGCCCAGATGATGTTTTTAGAGCAGTCTGATGCTGAAGCACCCATTCACTTTTACATCAATTCTCCAGGGGGATCAGTTTACGCTGGTCTTGGTATTTACGATATTATGCAACACATTTCATGTCCGGTTTACACTTACTGCGTAGGTATGGCCGCTTCGATGGGATCTCTTTTATTAACTGCAGGAGCTGCAGGATTTCGTCACTCAATGCCACATTCACGTATCATGATTCACCAGCCATTAGGTGGAGCAAGAGGGCAGGCGTCTGATATTCAAATTCAAGCTAACGAGATTCAGGACCTGAAAAAACAATTGAACGGAATTTACGTGCGTCACTCTAGTTCAGGTATGACTATGGAGCGCATTGAAAAAGAGACAGATCGTGATAATTATCTAAATCCATCGAAAGCAATTGAGTTGGGATTGATTGATGTGATCATTGATAAGTCTGATAGAAAATTAAAAAAATAATTAAAAAAATAATTTGTGGATATAGAAAAGCATATAGCGAAGGAAAATAGAGATGACAAAAGACAAAGCGAATTTCGGAAGTGCTCTTCACTGTAATTTTTGTGGGAAATCACAAAAAGAAGTAAAGAAGTTAATCGCAGGACCTGGTTGCTATATTTGCGACGAGTGTATCGAGCTATGTAACGATATTATTTTTGAAGACTCACAAAAATCAAATGCAAAAGCTGTAGTTGATAATGTTCCAAAGCCTCATGAGATTAAAGCTCACTTAGATAACTATGTTATCGGACAAGATAGAGCAAAAAAAATTATCTCGGTTGCGGTTCACAACCACTATAAAAGAATTGCTCACAAGTCAGGTGACTCACGTAAAGGCGATGCAGTTGAACTGGCAAAATCAAACATTCTATTAGCAGGGCCAACAGGTTCTGGTAAAACGCTTATCGCTCAATCACTTGCTAAGTTTCTAAATGTTCCATTTGCCATTGCAGATGCGACGTCATTAACTGAAGCAGGATACGTTGGAGAAGACGTTGAAAACATCATTCTTAACCTTCTTCAAAACTGTGACTTCGATGTTGAGCGCGCTCAACGTGGGATCGTTTATATAGACGAGATCGACAAGATCGCTAGAAAATCTGAAAACCCATCGATCACTCGTGACGTTTCAGGTGAAGGTGTTCAGCAAGCACTTCTAAAAATCGTTGAAGGAACCATCGCCTCTGTTCCGCCAAAAGGTGGACGTAAGCATCCTCAACAGGAATTCATTCAAGTTGATACAAAAAATATTCTTTTCATTTGTGCCGGTGCCTTCGTAGGTCTGGACAAGATTATCGAAAAACGTATGACGAAAAGACCAATGGGTCTTATATCGGAAAAATCTGAAATCGCTCAATCGGTTATTGAAAAACTTGGTGGTATCGAGCCTGAGGATCTTTCAAAATTCGGTCTAATTCCAGAGTTCATCGGACGTCTTCCGGTCAACGCAATGTTAACTGAACTTGATGAAGTAGCACTTGTTTCAATTTTAACTGAACCAAAAAATGCTTTAACAAAACAGTATATGAAACTTTTTGAGTACGAAGGAATTGAACTTGAGTTCGAACCGGCAGCACTTAAAGAAGTGGCCCGTCAAGCACTTGATAGAAAAACAGGAGCACGTGGACTTCGTGCAATCCTTGAGCAGTCAATGTTAGACGTAATGTACGACATTCCTTCAAATGAAAAAGTTTGTAAGGTTATTGTGACTCTGGATTCTGTGACTGGAAGAGGAACTCCAAAAGTTATCGAAGGTCCAAGAAAAGTTCCTGCAGCATCGAGTGCAACAGCAGCTGTTGTCCAGAAAAAAACTGTAGAGTCAGCTTAGAAATTATTTCAAATCAAAAGGCTGCCTCTGGGTGGCCTTTTTTATTTTACCCAGTTAAAAATTTCACAGCTAGCCTCTACAATACTTAGAAAATTTATTGCTAAAAATAGTCGGTTATAGGTGCATTTTAGCACCTATCGTATTGGATTTTTTTCAACTTACACTTCCTTACAATATGCCCCTATCATTCTTTTCAAGGAATCCTATGAGTTAGCTTCAAGAGTATTTTTATACACTATAAAAAATCACCATATCGCTTATTTATATAGTGGAAAAAAAAGCAATTTATACCATTTATTTTAATTTGCTATCGCTACGATTTATATGTCATGATTTTATTAGACTCTTCAAATCCTCTAAGGAAATCAGGAAGTGAGCCTGGGGATGGGAAGATGGTAACAAGTAGTGCAGGAGGTACTATGTCTCAAGGTTTTTCAGATTCTAAAAAGTTCCCATTATTACCTTTAAGGGACATGATTATTTTCCCGCACATGGTAGTGCCTCTCTTTGTGGGAAGAGAAAAATCAATCTCTGCTCTTGAAGAAGCGCAAAGAAACAACAACGAAATTTTTCTAGTTACTCAAAGAGATGCATCAGTTCTAAATCCAGACAGAGAAGATATTTATGAAACAGGTGTTGTCGTCAATATCATTCAGATGCTTCGTCTTCCGGATAACACTGTTAAAGTGCTTATCGAAGGAAAATATCGCGCAAAAATTAAATCATTTGAATCGGGTAGCGAAGGCTACTTTGCTGAAGTCGAGAAATGCGTATCAGAAACGAAGGATCCAGTTACTCTTGAAGCAACCATCAGAAGCATCAAAGGAATCTTTGAACAGTATGTGAAGCTTAATAAGAGAATTCCGCCTGAACTTTTGATGAGCATTTCTTCGATTACAGACCCATCACGCTTAGCTGACATCATGGTTGCTCACTTAACTATGAAGATCGCTGAGAAACAAGAAATCCTTGAAGCAGTTGAAGTGGGCAGACGCCTAGAACTTCTACTTGAAAAAATGCAAGGTGAAATCGAAATTATCAATGTTGAAAGAAGAATCCGTACGCGTGTAAAAACGCAAATGGAAAAATCGCAGAAAGAATACTATTTGAATGAGCAGATGAATGCGATTCAAAAAGAGCTTGGCCAAAAAGATGACGGCAAAACTGATATCCAGGAAATGGAAGAGAAGTTAGCTGCTAAAAAAATGCCGGAAGAAGCCCGCGAGAAAACGGCGAAAGAAATTAAAAAACTTAAATCAATGTCGCCAATGTCAGCTGAATCAGCTGTTGTTAGAAACTATGTTGATTGGATGCTTTCACTTCCATGGGATGAATATACAACTGATAATAATTCCGTAGCGCGAGCGAAGGAAATATTAGACGACCACCATTATGGGATGAAAGACGTTAAAGAAAGAATTACAGAATACCTTGCTGTTCGCTCACTTTTAAAAGGTGAAGGAAAAGGAACTATTCTCTGTCTATCAGGACCTCCGGGTGTTGGTAAGACTTCTATCGCGAAGTCTTTAGCGGAGTCCTTAGGACGAAGTTTCCAAAGAATCGCTCTTGGTGGCGTACGTGATGAATCTGAAATCCGCGGACACAGAAGAACTTACGTGGGAGCAATGCCAGGGAAGATTATGATGGCCATGAAAAAGGCGGGAACATCTAATCCACTTATTCTTCTAGATGAGATCGATAAAATGTCATCTGATATGCGAGGTGACCCTTCAGCAGCAATGCTTGAAGTACTGGATCCTGAGCAAAACAAAAACTTTGCTGATCACTATATCGAAGTTGAATACGATCTTTCGAAAGTAATGTTCGTTATGACTGCTAACGATTTAGGAAAAATTCCAGGTCCATTAAGAGACCGTATGGAGATCATCCATTTATCTGGTTACACTCCACAAGAGAAACTGGAAATCGGGAAACGTTATTTACTTAAAAAAGCAGTGGCAGCTAACGGCTTAACTGAGCACGAAGTACAAATTGGCGATTCATGTATGACTGACATCATCCGTGGCTGGTCAAAAGAAGCTGGTGTTCGTGAGTTTGAAAGACAGCTGAACACTGTTGTAAGAAAAATTGCAACTGAAGTTGTTACAAAAGAAATCCCGGCTGGAAAAAAATTTAATGTAACTTCGAAACAACTTTCTAAATATCTTGGGCCTCGTCGTTTTGACAGCACAGATATTGAGTCAGGTTCACAGGTTGGTCTGGTAAACGGATTAGCATGGACATCAGTTGGTGGTGAACTCCTTCACATTGAAGTTGTGACTGTAGAAGGAAACGGAAAAATTCAGATCACTGGTAAGCTTGGTGAAGTAATGCAAGAGTCGGCGAAAGCAGCTCTGTCTTACGTGCGAGCGATCTCTCCAAGATTAGGAATCAGTGCTGAATGGTATACAAAAAATGATATCCATATCCACGTACCAGAAGGAGCTACGCCGAAAGACGGGCCATCTGCAGGTGTGACAATGGTAACGGCACTTACATCGGCAATCACTGGAATCGCAGTTCGTCAGAATGTTGCTATGACTGGTGAAGTAACGATCAGAGGACGCGTACTTCCAATCGGTGGATTAAAAGAAAAACTATTAGCTGCAAAACACGCAGGTGTTAAAACAGTTATTATCCCGGCAAGAAACTTAAAAGATCTAGCTGAGATTCCTGAAGAAATTCAATCAGGGTTAGAGATTCATCCATGCGAACACGTTGATCAGGTTTTAAAGCTGGCGCTTGACTTAAATCAGCCGGAAAAATTTCTTCTACCAGTTTCTCCAAACCTTACGGTTGTGGAAGGAGCAAGAGGAATGGAAGTCGCAAACTAGAATTATTTTATAATCAGTTATTCATAGAAGACCCTCGTAAGAGGGTCTTTTTTTTTGCAATTTTCTCAATAGTACTCCATCATTATAGAGTATGACCCAAATACTACTCGTTATAGAAGATAAGCAACTTGGACGCGCTCTGCAGGTCCAGATCATGCAGAATTATGGGCTGGAGATTTTAGTCTTTTCAGAGCTTCCACAAATGTTTTCAATGCTGGAAATTCTTCCGGGCATCCGTATGATTATCTGTCCAGAAAAATTCAATTCCAAGATTTGTGAATACCTCATAAAGAACCATGAAAATTTCGATGAGCAGATAAAAGTTCTGGTTATTGGAACCAATAAATCAGTCTATCCTCTCGTTACTGCAGTTGCCTCAAATCTTTCTCCACAGAATATTGTTCTTTATGCAGGTTTTGTTTTAGGTCTGGAGGAAGCTCTACCTAAAATTGAAGTGCCGGTTGAACCCGTTAAAGTTAAACCGGAAGTTGAAGAGGAAAATGAGAAAACAACTGTTTTCAAAATGCCTTCTCAAGCTGACATGGCGGCGGCACCCGTTGAAGAATCCAAAAATGTTGTTGAGTATGTTGCCATCAGTATGAAATATTTTTTACACCTGCCGAAGGCCAAAATTGAATTTGATGTCTATTCCCGCATAAAAAAAGATGACGACTTTATTTACAATGTAAAAATTCCTGCACACTCTGAAATTGCAAAAACAGAAATGGAACGTATCAGTGTTCGCGGTGGCAAAGACCTTTACGTTAAGAAAGCAGACTACGCTGCGGCCAATGAATTTTTCAGCACGCACTTTCTGAACCGTTTCACAGATACTACACTGACACCATTTGACCGTATGCTGTTAAATTCCGAGAGCTATGAAATTCTTCTGAATGTTTTCAAGGATTCTTCTTTTACAAAGTACTCTATCGAGATTATTAAAGAGCTTATCAAGTCGATTAATATACTTTTGAACTCTACCGGTTCTCTCGAAGCTTTTTTCATAGGAATGAAGCAGAAAAATTTATCTTATGGCTACTGCCATAGTTATCTTAGCGGTTTTTTTATTTTTAAAATTCTCGAAAATTTTTCATGGAAAAAAGACCAGTCAAAAAATAAAATTCTTTATCTGGCACTTTTTCATGATCTGGCCCTCCATAACAACAGACTGATCGAAGCTCATCATAATCTGGCAAAGGAATTTGCAAAACTATCAGATGCAGAAAAACAAGTTCTCAATTCCCATGCTGATGTATCTGCCTCAATTTTAGAAAAAATTGTCAAGGCACCAAAAGAGCTAACACTGCTTATCCGCGAGCATCATGGGTTGAAGCAAGGTAATGGTTTTCCTGAATCACTGAGCCTGGGCATTGGGCCTCTGAGCATGGCATGGATTGTAATTGAAGATTTTGTTACAGGTTATTTGAATCAATGGCAGTCAACTGATAAAGATAAAATTCACGAATTTATAAAAACATATCCTGAAGATCTTTTTAAAGAATTAATGGTGAAGTACGACAGACTGACTTATGCGGATGTTGTCGCGGAACTGCAGAAATTTATAAAAGGGCTTCAGTAATTGAAGCCCTTTTTATTTTAATTATTTTGCTACTGAACAAGATGCGTATGTACTCATGTCGTTACCCTGGTGGTCTTCAAGCAATTGAGCCAAAGAAAATTCAACCTGATCGATATCATCAGGAACAATGTTTAATATTTTTGTTCCGCCATTAATGTAACGTGGATAATTTAACGATAAAATCGCCGAAACAGCTCCAGTATTGTCATTAACTTTATAGCTTGATGAAGCATTAATTAGTGTGAATGAATCTTTTTTTGTTTTATTTGTAATAGCAATTGTTACAGAATCCTGAGTTGCCTGGATTGTTACAGAGCATCTCTCTGATCCGTTACTGCCGTCATATGTTCCTGCAGTAAGCAATCTCTCTACAGCTTCTGTGGCCGGTGATTGAGCGAATAGAGTTGCTGAGAATAAAAAAGTCATAGCGAGTGCGAGCAATTTCATGAGTTCCCCTTGGACGATAAGTTTTGTTGTGATCTATCGCAGAAGAAGCGTGTCGACAAGGGAAGATAGGTGGAAAGGATTTTTTATATAGTGCTTAAGGCCTGCGCTAACTCGTTGAAAATAAGAATTGATATTTGAGAGTGAAAAGAGATTTTAAGGATAAGTTCTTTTTTTAAATTGACAGACTTAGGTCACTTTATTATCTTCAACAGCACTAAAGAAATACAGTGGGAGTTTAGCTCAGTTGGTAGAGCGCTACCCTTACAAGGTAGATGCCGGGGGTTCGAGCCCCTCAACTCCCACCATTTTTTTATCCTGCTTTAAACTCCAGTCAAATTTTTCTTAATCAACCTGATCGCCATCGCAAGCAAAATTGTTCCAAAAAATTTGCGCAGAATTATACTGCCAGTAACTCCGATTTTCTTATTGATGAAGTCTGAAGATTTTAAAACTCCGTAGACAAAAATCAAATTCAGCACAATACCTAGAATAATGTTTATTTTATGAAATTCAGTGTTTAACGAAATGAGCGTTGTCATAGAACCCGCGCCTGCAATCAACGGGAAGGCCAGAGGCACGATAGGAGAGGTTTCCTCGAGTTGCGGGTCATGTTTAAAAATCTGGATGTTTAAAACCATTTCCAGCCCTAAAAAAAACATAATCAGACCGCCGGCCACAGAAAAGGACTGGAAGTCGACACCGAAAAGGTCAAGAATCGATTCTCCGATGAATAAAAAGGCAAAAAGGAGAATTCCTGAGACCAGTGTAATTTTAAATGAGTCGAGTTTTTTAAATTTTATTTTCAGGTCGATGATAAAGGGCAAGGCACCCATAATATCTATGACGGAAAAAAGGATCAAGGTGACAGAGATGAGTTCTTTGAAATTGATTGCATTCATACTTCTAGTTTATCAATTCCTATAAAAAATACAATGAGTTCAATTAGTTTCCCGGCAGACACAGCTTTCTGATATTTACCCAAAAAACATTTCAAATCCCGGGGGGGATTGTTAAAATTAGCTGTCAGCGGCTCCGAATGAAGTAGCAGATGCTTATTTAGAAATTTTTAGGGATATCGTCCCGATATACGGCCTTGAACAGGTGATAAATGTTACATGATCAGCAATGTGAACCAAGCATTCTGATAGTGTTAACTGAATCAACTATTCAGGCCTTTTTTTTGGAGAGTTCCAGTGAAAACAAAAATTCTAGTTTTGAGTTTTTTAATGATGACCATCGGGCAGATCGTTCAGGCTAAAACCCTTATCGTAAGTGATGTAGATGATACAATTAAGATGACTGATGTTTTAGGAAAAAAAATAAAAGTTGTTTTACATGGGGTATTTAAAGAAGAAGCTTTCGCCGGAATGAGTGAGTTATATCAGGCAATGGCAAAAAAAGACGCAACTGTCTATTACGTTAGTGGATCACCTAAAATTATCAGATTCAGAGTAATTGACTTCCTTGAAGATAATAAATTTCCTCAAGCAAAAAATTTAATCTTAAAAAATAAAACGAGTGATGATACTTATAAGTTTAAAGTAGCGGCCATTAGAGAGCTGATTAATAAAATTCATCCTGATAAAATGATTTTGATCGGTGATGACACTGAACATGACTCTGAAGTTTACGATACTATCTCTCAGGAAAATCCAGGTGTGGTTGAAGGGATTTATATCCGCGCTGTTCAGAATAAGGCCCTTAACAATCAAAACTTTTTTTCTGCAGTAGAGATCGCGGGTTCAGAATTATTAAAAGGATCTTTGAATGTAAGCGATCTGGCATCAGTCACGAAAGGGTTTGTAGAGCAGAGTCACTGCAGTGGTATTTCGATTAAAAATCGTTACTGCCCTGCTGATGGAAGAGCTTTTATTGAAGAGCTCAAGCAAAAGTCCACTGACCAAAAGGCCATTGACCTGTTTGAAAAGACTCAGGCTAAAATTTCCAGCAGCTGCAAATAGACGGCTAAAAATAATTATTTTTTCAAATGGTCAGGTGTAAACGATAATGGCATGAGGTCTGAAAACTTCATGCTGGTTTCCTTACCTGCCACATCGCCGATGATGACTTCCATCGTTGGACTTGCGAACTCACTCATGACCTGACGGCACATTCCGCAAGGAGGCCATCCTTCTTTGGTGTAAACATAGACTTTTTCAATCTGCATTTTTTTATCAGACACGGCCTTTAAAATTGCTACCCGCTCAGCACAGATTGTTCCACCGTAGCTGGCATTTTCGATATTGCAGCCGGTATAAATACTTCCATCAGACATTTGAATAGCGCTTCCTACCAGGGCGTTTGAATAGGGAGAGTAAGCATTCTTCGAAGCCTCTTGGGCTTTTTCTCGCAGGATTTTTTTGATTTCCATTATTTTACACCTTTGAATTTTTCAATTGCAGAGTTTAAAAGGTTCGTGAAGTTATCCATAACTTTTAGAGCTTCATCTTTAATGTCTTCGTGTTTTAAAGTCTGGTTGACGATTCCTGCACCCATGTTCGTTACACATGAAATGCCGCAGACTTTAAGACCGATATGATTGGCAATAATCACCTCAGGAATTGTACTCATACCAACAATGTCACCGCCGAGGATTCTGATCATTTTAATTTCAGCAGGAGTTTCATACGTTGGCCCCAGAACTCCGGCATAAATACCTTTCTGCGTTTTAATTTTTAATTGTGAGCCGGTGTCTTCGATGATCTTTACCAGCTCAGGATTAAAAGCATGGCTCATATCCGGAAAACGCGTGCCGATTGAATCATCATTCGGCCCTATTAAAGGATTTCGTCCCGTAAGATTGATTTGGTCTGTGAGAATAACTAAATCACCGGGCGCATAACTTAAATTCACTCCGCCGGCAGCATTTGTTAAAATAACAATATCAATTCCAAGTTTTGCCATGACTCTCATCGGGAAAACGACGTCTTCCATCTCATGACCTTCATAAACATGAAAGCGTCCCTGAAGAGCGACAACGTCAACTCCTTTAACAGTTCCAAGAACTAATTTTCCATCGTGTCCTGTGACTGTCACTTTTTTAAAGTGAGGAATATCGTTGTATGAAATAAAAGTTTTGTTTTCCATCTTGTCGACGAAAGCTCCCAACCCTGATCCTAATACCACACCGATTTTCGGACTGGTTTTTTTCACAGAGTGAATGTGAGCAACTGCTTTATCTATTTTTTGTTTTAGCGTTTCCATGTTTTTTCTTCTTTGGTGCAAATTGAGTGTGTACTTCCAGTATTAATTTTTTCTTAGAGCGCGGTTTTGTAGGACTGATCGTAATATCTCTTGAGTGGACAAAGTGAGTGATCTCTTGAGCGACCGGCAATTGATTTTCATGACAATGAATAGTCATCAACACATCGCCTTTGGCAACCTTGTCTCCAATTTTTTTATTCATGACAAAACCGACAGCAAAATCAATCACTCCGGAAGTTGTCTGTCGTCCGCCGCCTAAACGCACACAGTGTTTTCCGAGTTCCGTGCATTCCATTTTTGTGATGTATCCGGCCTTGTGAGCTTTAACTTCATGAGTGGTTTTTGTATGAGGAAGAAGAGTGTAGTCGTCGATTACTTTAACATCGCCGCCCTGATTTTTAATCAGCTCACGGAATTTTTCCAGCGCACTTCCATCATCAATAGCAACCTGTGCTTTTTTCATTCCATCTTTCAGTGTTTTTGAAAGTCCTGCAAGATAAATCATTCCGCCTGCAAGAGCGACTGAAAGATCAGTCAGATCTTTTGGGCCTCTGCCTTTTAGTGTTTCGATACTCTCGATTACTTCAAGTGCATTTCCTACGGCAAGTCCTAGTGGTTCTGACATATCTGTAATCATAGTCATCATATTTTTATCAAAGCGATGGCCGGTTTTTCTGATGCTCGATGCGAGTTTTTTAGCATCACTAAGTTTGGACATAAAAGCACCGTTGCCGGTCTTGATGTCCATCACGATTCCTTTGGCACCTTCCGCCAGTTTTTTACTCATAATAGAAGCAGTGATAAGCGGTATTGATTCAATTGTTGCTGTGACATCTCTTAGGGAATAGATTTTTTTATCAGCGGGAGCAATGTCTTTGGTCTGGCCGATAAGAACAAGACCGCGTGTATGAAGAAGCTCTTCAAACTCTTCGAGAGAAATATCTGTTTTGAAACCTTTGATGGATTCAATTTTATCGATTGTCCCGCCAGTGTGACCTAAGCCTCTCCCTGCAATCATCGGAACTTTTACTCCGCATGCAGCTGCGATAGGGGCTAGAACGAAAGTGGCCTTATCGCCAACTCCTCCGGTCGAGTGTTTGTCGATAAAATGTTGTTCTGGAAAGTTGAGAACTTTACCCGAGTAAAGCATGGCATCTGTTAAGTGAGCTGTTTCTTCAATATCCATTCCACAGAGGTAAATGGCCATGAGAAGTGCGCTCATTTGATAATCGGCAATCGTATGATCAATGAGGCCCTGGATGAACCAGTTGATTTCTTCTTTGCTAAGTTTTTCTTTATCTCGTTTCTTTTGTATAATACTATAAGCTGAGTATGTTTGAGTCATAGTTCTTTGCTCTTTATGGTTTTAAAAAATCGTAAGAGATAGAGTGTATTTTAACGACTCATAAAAATCAAAACTAACGCGTGGCAAAGGTCGGGGACTACTGATGAAAAAGAATCTACTAAAAAAATTCCTTACAGGTTTAATAACTGCGGTCATTCTTTTGAACCCATTGCTGGCCATAGCGCAGGACTCTAATAAAGGGGGAAGCGTTGCAGATGAGTCACTTCAGGATTTAACAATCGTTGTTGCTACTGGTGCTGTCGGAGCGGTTTTAGGTCTTTCAACTTTATCATTCGTAGACACTCCAAAGGAGCATTTAAAAAACATCGCTATCGGTGGTGCTCTTGGTATCGTCGTTGGAGTTGGTCTCGTTATTTTCAACCAGGCGAGCAAGTCTGCGATGACTGTTGCTGATACTTTAGCGCCCTTGACCCCGGAAACGTCTGAAGGATTGGCAAGATCTGAATTTTCTAAACAAAGAATTGCAGAAAATTATTTAATGCAACCTACTGTTGCCTATAATTTTACCTTCTAGTCATAATCTAGAGTCACAATTTCCTCCTTTGAAACTTTGCGATTACTACGGTATCCTGATTTCAGTTTAAGTTTTAAAGGATTATAAATGGCCAAACAACTAATTATCAACCAGACACTCAATGAGTGTCGGGCGGCGCTTATCGAGAATGGTGAAATTCTCGATTTCTTAATGGAGCGCTCTTTTCAACACAACCCCGAAGACAACCATGTCGACTTCCCGTTTGTAGGTGATATCTACAAAGGAAAAGTCGTGCGCGTTCTTCCCGGAATGCAATCTGCATTTGTCGACATCGGATATGAGAAAGCTGCTTTCTTATATGTTGATGATGCTTATATTCCTACCATCGAAGAGCAAAGAGAGATGGCGGAAAAAAGTAAAAAATCGATGGAAGGTAAAGAAAGACAGGGCGAAGTCATCCCTGATGAGCTTTCAACTTTATCTGAAGCTGTGAACATGCGTTTTCGTCCTGATGTTGCTATCGAATCTTTTATTAAAGAAGGCGATGAGATTCTCGTTCAGGTGGCAAAAGAGCCGATCTCTACAAAAGGCCCGCGTGTTACAAGACATATCACTTTCGCCGGAAGACATATTGTTTTCATGCCGTTCATTGAGCACACTGGAGTCTCTCGCAGAATTGAAAGTGAAAAAGAACGTGAAAGACTAAAAGAAATTTTAGAAACAGTAAGACCTGAAGGGACCGGAGTTATCGCTCGTACAGTGGCGGAAGGACAGAGTTATAAAACGCTGAAGTTTGACTTCAACATGCTGGTTAAAATCTGGAAAGATGTTTCTCGTAAAGCTGAAAAAGTGAAAGCACCTTGTGTGGTTCACCAGGATTTAAGTTTCATTCAGAGAGTCTTTCGCGATATTACAGACGAAGACGTTGATGAAATTATTTTAGATTCAAAAGAAAATTTAAAAGAAGCAGAAAAATTTGTTCAGAAATATCTTCCGACCATGAAAGGAAAGTTTAGGTTTTACGGTGAAGAGTCGACTCCGATTTTCGAAAAATTCGGGATTGATTTAGAAGTAGAACGCGCTATCGACAATAAGGTTTTTTTGAAATCTGGCGGGTCACTTAACATTGACCAGACTGAAGCTTTGGTTTCTGTCGACGTTAACACCGGCAAATACATCGGAAGAAAAACTTTCGAAGAGACTATTTTAAAAACCAACCTTGAAGCTGTTAAAGAAATTGCTTATCAGTTACGTTTAAGAAACTGCGGCGGGATTATCATCATCGATTTCATCGATATGGAGAAAGAAGAAAACCGCCAGACTGTTTACAATGCACTTTTGGAAGCGCTTAAAAAAGACAGAGCTAAGACCAACGTTCTTCCTATCTCTGGACTGGGACTTGTCGAGATGACGAGAAAAAGAACTAGAGATACTCTTTCACGCATTATGTGCGAGCCTTGTCCTTATTGTGAAGGAACGGGACGAGTTAAATCGACTTTGTCGGTTTGTTATGAGCTGATTCGTGAATTAAATAAAGTTCTCGCTAAATCGAAAGGCACCAAAGTTTCTATTTATGCTCACCCTGAAGTGACGGCGACATTAACTGGTGAAGATTTTGATTTGATCGATACGCTCGAAGAAGCTCATGGAAAATCTATTCAGATTCGTTCTGAAAATAATTATCATATTGAGCAGTACGAAATTTTTCCTCAGGAATACTAGACCAAAATTTAGCGGGAAAAGTTAATTTTTTTCCGCACTCTTCACCCTGAAAAAAAATCATCACCTATTAACGGCTTGACAATCGCTGGACGGGCCATGTCTAGATCTTGTCTTGATCGGAATGCATCCCCTAAATGATATAAAAATATTAAGGAAAAAATTATTTCCTTAGGGATGTTGAATGACAATTGCCATTACAGGCTCAGGTATTTCCGGACTCTCATGTGCATTGCCTCTCAATCCTAAAGAAGGCGTGGATGTCACTTTGAATGGAGTAAGTCATCCCGTCGATACAGGCTTTCTTGTTCACAACCCCGATACCTATATAAACCTCATTTCTTTTTTAAAATATCTCAATGTTAAAGTCATAGATTCAGACATGATATTCAGTGTGAAGCTTTGCGAGAGAAAAATTGAATGGGCCGGTATTGATTCAACCATTTTTTTTCTCCAGAAAAATATTCAGGCCCACTACGACCTTGGAAATAGTTTTTATGAGCTTTGGCGTGATCCAGCGATGACTTATTCATCGGCTATTTTTAAGCATGTAGATGAGTCCCTAGAAGAAGCGCAGAGAAATAAATATCAGAGAATTATTGATACAGTTAAAACAAAAGCTACGGATCATATTCTCGAAGTCTGTTGCGGATGGGGCGCATTGGCTACGATGGCCGCTGTTCAAATGGGGTGTAAAGTCACTTGTCTGACCCTATCGAGAGAGCAACATCAATATGCTACAGTGTTGGTCAAAAAATTGCAGCAAGTTCATCTATTAACTACCAAGATCTGCGATTACCGCGATCAGGTAGGGGGTTTTGATCATATTGTTTCAATCGAAATGTTAGAGGCATTGGGAGCAAAATACTGGGAGAAATATTTTAATATGATCGAGGCTAAGCTTAAGCCTAGAGTAAAAGCCATGCTGCAATCTATCTATATCGTACAAGACTTATTCAGCGGCCTTAGAATATCGACTGACTTTATACAGCAGTACATCTTCCCTAGAGGTATGGTTCTCGCGCCTGAAGTTTTAAAAAAATACTTTGTTAAAAATAATCCGATTATAAAAGATTTTTATTATTTCGGGCTGGATTATACCCATACGCTCAGTCTGTGGCGGAAAGAATTTAAAAATAAATTTGAACAAGTAAAAAGTATCGGTTTCGACGAAGCGTTTTTGAAAATATGAGATTTTTATTACGATTGTTGTGAAGCCAGCTTTTTATCAAGAAGAATAGATGTTACAAATATAGATTTTGAAAATAATAATTAAAAAGGGAAAAATTATGTATCCAATCAACGTAGTAGAAAAAGAAACGACGATTAGTAAATTTCTTTTAAGGATGTGGGAGAGAAGATATACATTTCCAAGACCTGAGCGCGATTCAAAAGGCGAGCGTGTATATACAAATGAAGATGTTAAAAAATTAAAACTTATTAAGAAACTAATGGAAGAAGGATACAGGCCTTCGAAAATTATCAACCAAACCTTGGATGCACTTCAAGAGTTGTCAAAGTCTTTTGCCGGATCAAAAATTTCTACAAACTTGGGCATGGTGGTTTTAGTAACCAGTCCTGAACTCGTGGACAATGTCCATGAAGCTCTTAAGAATCATGAGGTTAAGAAGGTTATTTTTATAAATTGTATGGAAGATATTAAGAATATGACACTGTAATTAGTTTATGCCCTTTGACTCAAAAGAGGGCCTTTGATAGGGTGTCACTAATTACAGGGGGCATTTTATGAAAGCTTTAATTGCAGCAGTATTGATGATTGTATCAGTTTCAACTTTTTCAGCAGAAATGGGTTCAGTAGACTCGCTTCTTTCAGTTCTTCCAGTTGGTTCTTATCAGGGTCAAGACGATGCAGGCAACGCATGTAACGTCATAGTTAACGATGTTAACTACCCGGCAAAAGCACTTTCAATCACGGTATCAAACAACAAATCAACGATCTTCAAAATCATCAATGATGGTTCTGAATTTCTTTTCAGAGCTTATAAAAAAGAATTTATTCAGACAGAGCGTCAGTATGTAGATTCAACAAGATCTTCTTACGTTGATAGAATCATCAGAACAGTTATCGGCGGTGACAACACTCTTTACGTAGTGGTTGCTAACGAACTTACAGTTAACAGAGACCGTACTGTTGAATCTGTTGAGTGTGTTATTAAACTTTAATTTTTTAAAAACATTAGACAAAAAAAGGGAGCTTTTAGGCTCCCTTTTTTTTTAGATTTTTGTAAGTGAGAAGTTTCCAATCACACCATCTTCTATATTGATTTCTGCTGAGTCTGTAAGGTTAGCAGCTTCTTTAATATCAATCGCCAGAGTCTGGTCTTTAATATATTTCGCGTGAACTGGATTCGTCATGATCGTTTTCAGTTTGTCATTCCCATTGAATGAGATTGAGATTCTATCATCAACTTTGAAATCCATATTCTTTCTTTGCTTCTGGATACCGCCCGAGATTTCTCTCGCAATCCCTTCATCAATTAAATCCTGATCAAGTTTCGTATCCATATCCACAGAAATGAAACGATTACTCATCGCCTCAGTTCCTTCTTTCGCTTCTCTGAAAATTAAAATTTCTTCCGGAAAAAATGTGATTCCATCTAGAGCGAGTTCGCCTTTTTCTTCAAGAGTCGCCAGAGCAGCTCCATCAAGCTTTTCAATCATGACTTTATATTTCCCCATATCCTTTCCAAGTTTTTTACCAAGAAGAGGAAGGTTCGCTTTCGCATAAAGTTTGATGAATTTATTTTCCTCAGTTGAGAGCTCTATATTTTTTACGTTGAGTTCTGTCTGGATATATTCAGACAGCTTGCTGATCTCATTCAGGAGTTTCTGGTCTTTGTGAATGATTGTTAAGCGTCTAAGCGGAGTCTTAACTTTAATCTGCACTTGATTTCTCTTCTGACGTCCAAGAAGGATAATTTGCTGCATTCTGCCTACTGCCACTTCAAGGTCACTGTTGATCAGATAATTATTCGGCATCGGGTATTCACATAGATGAACTGACAATGGTTCAGCAGGATTCATCTTTCTCATTTCCTGGAAAACATACTCTGAGAAAAATGGTGAGAATGGTGCCATTGAAATTGTAAGCTCTCTTAGAGCTGTGTACAGAGTCGAGTAAGCTGCACACTTATCATCAGTCAGGCCGTCACCCCAGAAACGCGCACGGTTCAGTCTGATGTACCAGTTGGTTAAGTCTTCGATGAAGTTGAAGAGCTCCGGCACAACATTGTAGAGGCGGTAGTTCTGCATCTCGTGGTTCACGTTTTTAATCAAGGTTTGAAGCTTAGATAAAATCCACTTATCGAGGATGTTATCAGATTGAGTTCGGTCCGAACGGACCTCTTTGCCTTGTGCAAGCTTAAAGCCGTCTACTGCAGCGTAGGTCGAGAAGAACTTGAATGAGTTGTACCAAGGTAAGAGGGCCCGGCGAACCATGTCTTTCACACCTTCATCCGTGAAACGAAGTTCTTCAGCGCGGACAAGGCCTGAGTTAATGAGAAACAAGCGAAGCGCATCTGCTCCAAAAGTTTCGATGAGCTCATCGGGCGGCGTGTAGTTTCGAAGACGCTTACTCATCTTCTTGCCGTCTTTGGCAAGAACCATGCCGTTGACGATGACGTTCTTGAAAGCTGGCTTATCGAAGAGGGCGGCCGATAGAACCGTGAGGGTGTAGAACCAACCACGAGTTTGATCGAGGCCTTCGGCGATGAATTCGGCGGGGAAGCCGTCTTTGAAAATCTCTTGATTCTCAAACGGATAGTGGAGCTGAGCGTACGGCATTGAGCCTGATTCAAACCAGCAGTCCAGGACTTCCGGGATCCGGCGGTAGGTGCCTTCTTCTCCAGGCTTTGTGAAAGTGATGTCATCCACGTACTCGCGGTGAAGATCTTTAACTTCAATCCCAGAGTGCAGTTTCAG
>JACMRM010000008.1 GCA_014376445.1 Bacteriovorax sp.
AATAACGCTACCGGATTAAGGTGCTTGTAAATGTAAGCTTTGACTCCGTTTCCGGCCATGACTTCAGCTGCTACTTTTGCCAATTCGATCGACATAATGCGCGAATCATAGCTTATACAAATACTAGGGTTGGGCGTTTTTTGCGCCAGGACTTCCGCACAAAGGGCCATCGTTGCCTTTCTGATAGTATAAATATTTATGCGGTTGATTCCAGCACCTCTGATTGACCTCATTCCGCCAGTGCCGAATTCAAGATCTTTATAAAAGCGCTCTTCGATTTCTTTTGTGTCATTTTTTTCAATGAGAGACTGGATTTCAGCTCGTGATTCAGGGGCGAAATACGTATTTTCCGCCCAGGATTTTGCCTTTTCCATTGTGGTTTTATCAGTCATTCAAGCTATCCTTTAAATGTTTAGTGAATCTAGTCTAGCAAATATCTCTTCATAGATCACAATTTTTTCGCTATGATCAGTTGACGTTTTTGTTACCGGAGGATTTATGGCCAATAAAAAAATGAAGCACAAATTAAACATCGCAGGAGCTTGGTATTGCACAGATCCTGATGATGATAATGGAGAAGGTTGTATCGCTTGTAACGTGTGTTATACGGGAGCGCCTGAGTTTTTTAAAGAAGATGAAGACGGGAACGCTTACGTCTGGAAAATGCCTGTGACATCTGCAGATATTGAGTTATGTCAGGAGCAGCTTGAAGCTTGTCCGGTAGCTTCCATTGGAAGCGACGGATAATTTGACCGCTTCAAAACTAGAAATTATTTCAACTGTATTATTTTTTATCGCTATCATTCATACATTTCTGGTCAGCAAGTTTGAACACATCGCAGACCAGAAACCAAAAGGATCCATGGCCGCCAATATTTGGCACTACCTCGCAGAAGTTGAAGTCGTCTTTGGTCTCTGGGCCTTGGTTTTTATCGCCATCTTTGTAATGGGAAGAGGAGCGGATTCAGCGCTAGCATATCTCGATTCACTGAACTACACCGAGCCTGCTTTTGTTTTTGTCATCATGTGTATTGCGGCCACGAGACCGGTTATATTGCTTGCTTCAATTATTATCCAGTTTTTTTCACGTCTTTTGCCTTTCAATGAAAAAATGTCTTTTTATTTATCGGCACTCATTATCGGTCCTTTACTTGGATCCTTTATAACAGAGCCTGCTGCTATGACAGTAACGGCACTCATTCTGCTCGACGTTTTTTACAAAGAAAATTCAACACTCAAATTTAAATACGCTACTCTCGGACTTCTATTCGTCAACGTTTCCATCGGAGGAACGCTTACACACTTTGCAGCTCCACCGGTTCTGATGGTTGCAAGCAAGTGGGGATGGGACACAATCTATATGCTGGAAAACTTCGGTTATAAATCCATTTTGTCCATTTTGATTTCAACATTTATCTACACTTTTATTTTTAAAAAAGAGCTACAGGGAAAAGTAAAAATTAAAAAACACGCCGAAGGATATCTGATCCCTAGCTGGTGGAAAGTTTTAGCTCATGTGATTTTTTTATTTTTGGTTGTCTATACTGCTCATCACCCGAAAGTTTTCATCGGAATTTTTTGTTTTTTCCTAGGATTTGTAAAAATCACTGAGAGATATCAGGATGCACTAAAAGTTAAAACATCTTTCCTCGTTGCTTTTTTTCTTGCTGGATTAGTTACACTTGGATCAATGCAGGCATGGTGGCTTCGGCCGTTACTCGCTCGTATGAATGATCTGGTTTTATTTTTAGGAGCGACCTCTCTAACAGCGATTACTGATAATGCTGCTTTAACTTATCTTGGATCATTGGTGGATCTATCTGATGCGAGTAAGTACGCTCTGGTGGCCGGAGCGGTCGCTGGTGGAGGACTGACAGTCATTGCGAATGCTCCAAACCCTGCCGGGTTTGGAATATTAAAAAAGTCTTTTGGAGCTGACGGTATCAATCCGCTTCAGCTTTTTCTATACGCACTCGCCCCAACAATCATTGGAGTTTTGTGTCTGCTTTTACTTCCAAGCTTTCATTTATAACGTTTTCGGCTCTACTGGTGTGATCCATTTGTAATTGTCTACAGCACGCCCTTCCTGAATCGCCAACAGCTTCTCACGAAGCTCTATAGAGATTTTTCCATCTGGATGATGAAGAGGGAAGCGATCCCCTGAGTTGTCACCAAAATAATTAATTGGAGTTATGATGGCAGCAGTTCCACAGGCAAAAGCTTCAGTGCATTTTCCAGCTTTGATATCGAGAAGAAGTTCATTGATATCGATATTTTTTTCGTGAACTGTGTAGCCTAAATCGCGAGCAAGAGTAATGATCGATTTTCTTGTAATCCCATCTAAAATTGTGTCGCCAGTTTTTGAAGTTAATAGTTCGTTGTTAACCACAACAAACACGTTCATCCCTGACATTTCTTCTATGTATTTTTTATGAATAGCATCTAACCATAGCGTCTGAACGAATCCCATTTGTTTTGTTTTAATCGCAGTAGCTAAACCGGCAGCATAGTTCCCGCCAGCTTTTGCATAGCCTGTCCCACCAGGGAAAGCGCGCACATTTTCTCTTTCGATGTAAACTGAAAGACCGCCACCGCCGGAAAAATAGGAAGCTGAGGGAGAAGCAATTACCATGAAGACAAATTTTTCAGCAGGCTTGATTCCAAGAGACTCTTCAGCAGCGTACATGAACGGGCGCAGGTAAAGTGATTCACCTGAACGTCTTGGAACAAAATTCGCAGAGTAAGCAACGATATCAAAAACCGACTGCATGAAAATATCCTGAGGCACGTGAGGCATGGCCATTCTTTCAGCTGAGCGGTTGAAACGTAAAAAGTTTTCTTCCGGGCGAAAGATATAAGGGCCCTGACCGTTTACTCGATAAGCTTTCATCCCTTCGAAAATTTCCTGAGCGTAGTGCAGAACTTTTGCAGTCGGGTACATTGTGATCGGGCCGTATGGAAGATAATTAACATCTCCCCACTTTCCGTTTGAATATGTACATGTGGCCATCACTGGTGCCATTGTGTTTCCAAATCCCATTAAATTTTCCGGAAGTTGGTACGTACTGATCGCGTTTTTAAGACCAGGATCGATATTAAATTGTGCCATAAATATCCTAATAAAATACTGTGTAAAAAGTTAGGCCATTATATCCAATAATAGTCAGGAATCAAAAAAAAACGCACGATGACCGTATTAGTCGGACATTTTTCATATCACATATCAGCGTATTGCAAGATTACCTTCACGTAAATTAACGTAAATATTCCTAAGACTGTCATCGGAGATGCCGATAAATTAAATGTGTAATTTAAAGGCCAATATTTTAGCGAGTAGGTTTTATGGATGATTTTGAAAAGGAAGTTAAGTTAGACTTTTTGACGGAAGCGCTTCAGTTGCTGGACGATTCTGAGCAGGCATTTTTAGCGCTCGAGAGCGATAAAAATAATGCTGATATCATGAATCAGATTTTCAGACTGGCCCACAATTTAAAAGGTACTTCACGTGCAGTCGGATTCGGTGACGTGGCAGAGTTCACACATGAATTTGAAAACTTAATTTTAAAATTAAAAGAAGGGCAGCTGGAAATTACAGATGCCATCGTTTCACTTCTTCTTGAATGTAATGACCATGTCAGTGTCATGATCAAAATGTTGAACATGGATTTAAATTCTAAGTTTGATTCAAAAGAAATTATCCAAAAAATTCTTTCAGCGCTTTCTGGCAATTTAGCTGAACCGGTCACAGCTACATCTGCTGTTTTGGAAGCAGCGCAATTTGAAGAAACTATTTCAGCAGAGGACATTGCTCTTCTGGAGAGTTTTGAAAAAAATCTTAATGCACTTGAAGAGCCGATACCAGAATCAGCACCACTTCTGGTCGCAGCGAAAGTTGAACCTGAACAAAAAAAAGCAGCGGCCTCTCCTGTAAAGGGAAACAGCGAAGACGACAGTATCCGCGTGAGCTTGTCACGTGTTGAAATGTTGAACAACGTTGTCGGTGAGCTTGTCATCATCCAGACAGTTTTAAACCAGCACAGAGACGAGGTTTCAAGTCCACTTATGCTGAAGTCACTTACACAGCTGGCAAAACTTTCAAAAGAAATCCAGAATATTTCGATGAGTCTTCGTATGGTGCCGTTGAAGCAGACACTTCAGAAAATGCAACGAATTGTACGCGATACTTCAAAAGCGCTTAACAAACAGGTTAACCTTGAACTGATTGGTGAAGATACTGAAATTGATAAAACAGTTCTGGAGCATTTAGCAGATCCATTAGTTCACATCGTAAGAAATGCTGTTGATCACGGACTTGAAACAACTGAAGGGCGTGTCGCTGCAGGAAAACCTGAAATCGGTACAGTCACAATTAAGGCCGCTCATGAAGGAAATAATTTAGTCATCGAAATTAGCGAAGACGGAAAAGGAATCGATCCGAAAATTATCCGCGCGATCGCTGTTAAAAAAGGTGTTATATCAGAAAATGCTACAATGAGCGATGACGATATCGTCAATCTTATTTTCCATCCTGGATTTTCTACGAAAGCAGAAGTTTCAGAAATTTCCGGCCGCGGTGTCGGGATGGATGTTGTAAAAACCAATATTGCAAAACTTTCAGGTGAAGTAAAAGTCATCACTGAAATTGGAAAAGGATCGACATTCAAAGTTGTTCTTCCGCTTACACTTGCCATCATCGAAGCGATGGTGACAAAAATCGGTGAAGAAACTTACATCATTCCTCTTGGACAGGTTTACGAATCTCTTTCTCCGAC
>JACMRM010000265.1 GCA_014376445.1 Bacteriovorax sp.
GTGCTTTCGATATGATCGAGCGTGGCGGATCTTATTACATTAAAAAACCGGCACCAGCTGTTGCTGCTCCACAAATCCAGGCTCCAATCCAGCAACGCAAACAGCAGCAGCCACCAGTTCAAAAACCGCAGCAGGAAAAAACATTTACTGTCGAAACGCTAAAACCAGGTCAACAACAAGGAGTGGAGGAACAAGTTTCAATTGAAGATCGAATTAATTTTCATGATCAGAAAAAAATTCCAACTACTCAGACTGGAAAAACAAAAAATGCAAAAGTTGATGAACGTCTGATTGAGATTAATCAGAATCTTGCTTTTTATTGTATGAAGCACAGAAAAGATCTGGCCTTTGGCGGAGATGAAGCGAAATGTATGAGCTTTGTTAATCATACGATGAATGCTTGCCAAAAAATTCATCATATAGTGAATTCAAAATTACTAAGCTGTATTCAGGCAAAACTAAAAAGCAGGCAGTAAAATGGAACAAGCTAATTTTGACTATATTCTGGCCAGTGAAGGTCGTGCATTCTGCCCGGAGTGCGAATTTTTAAAGTCACGCTGTCTATGCGACACTTTAAAAAATGTTGCAAATAAAATTCATCTGATTGTTCTTCAGCATCCGAGTGAAAGCAAACATCCGCTCAACACGGTCAGAATTATGAAAAAAAGCTTTAGAGAGATGACTGTAATGACCGGTGAAGATTTTACCAGTGATTTAAAACTTAATACTATTTTATGTAATACTGATAATGAATGTGCACTCTTATATCCAGGTAGCGATTCAAAAGTCCTGGATAAAAATTACGAAAGACATAAACTCACCCACTTAATTCTTATTGATGGAACGTGGAGAAAAGCAAAAAAAATTTTCATGCTTTCAAAAAATCTTCAGACACTTCCATCACTAAAGCTCGCGCCTACAGAGCATTCTGATTACAGAATCAGGAAATCGCCTAATGAAAGTGCACTTTCAACTCTTGAAGCGACAGTTGAGGCCCTGCATTTTCTCGAGCCTGAACTCAATACAGCATCAGCGACAACATCTTTTCAGAAGATGATTGATCTGCAGATAAAAAAAATGGGAAGAGAAGTTTATCAGACAAATTATCTGGACAAAAAAAAGGAGTAGCAAGCTACTCCTTTTATATAAAAAAATTCAAAAAAAATTATCTGGCAGCATAAGACTTGCACCATCCGCAATTCGTAACCCATTTCATTCCCATCATCGTGCATGGAGCGTATCCGCCTTCACCTTTCTTATCGTTATAGTATTTGCAATTCGCGCAGTTTTGTCCTGGCTTATGTTTTGGATTAGTAGAAGTTTTTCCATCCTCTACGTAATCTAATCCCTTCGCCATACCAACACCAACTACTGCAACTGGTTTTCCAGCTGGTGCAGTTGCAGGACAACCAGCTGAGGGAGCTGCTTCTGCATTTCCGATTGCTTTAAGTGCAAAGGGAACAACGACTGCTGCTGTAACGGCCATTTTAAAAAACGAGCGACGATCTAAGCTTTTTTCATCCATATATATCTCCAATTAGTTTTGATGTGCAGACATTTTAGCATGAGTCTTCTCGGAAGAACTATCATTTTCTTAATCATTATGGTTACTTATCGTCAAACAAGTGTTTTGGCCTTCAAACACATATAAGCGTCAAATTTCTTTAAAAAGCACAATAACTTTGATACTACAGCAGCTAATTAAGATGAGGAATTTCATGGAACAAGTTACGACCATCGAGCCCAATGAATATTATTTTGAGAGCACTCAAGATATTTTAGTGGAAGTTTTCCCTAGTTACGTTCCGGAGAGATCATCGCCGGAAAATAATCAGTATTTTTACTCTTACAGAATTAAAATCACTAACAATGGCGACAGCGCTTGTCGCGTTATCCACCGCCATTGGAAAATCAAAGATGGGAATGGAAAAGTTTACGACGTTCAGGGCTCCGGCGTTGTAGGTGAGCAACCTATGTTAAAATCGGGTGAACATTTCGAATACACAAGTTTCTGCCCGCTGCACTCTCCGTATGGGAACATGCGTGGAAAATATCAAATGATTGATGAATTCGGAAACCGCTTCTGGATCACTGTCCCTGTATTTTTTTTCAGACCTCCGAAAGAGATGATGGAAAGATTTGCACAGGAAAATGACAACGAGCCCACTGAACCAACTATTATTCAGTAATCGCTTTAAAAAACTTTTCAAGGCACATGGCCTTTCGTTACCATAAATAATCTTTAGATTATTTATGGAGAAAACCTATGAAACGTTTTTTAGTTCTTCTTGCTATGGCCATATTTTTTTCATCAAATCTTTCTGCTCTTGATTTAGACGCCGTTAAAAAAGCAGGAACATTAAGAGTTGCTGTTGATACAACTTACCCTCCAATGGAATTTGAAGGAAAGGATGGAAAAATAGTAGGGCTTGATGTCGATCTGGCAAAAGCTCTAGCAGACGTTTTAAAAGTTAAAGCTGAATTCGTTGTTATGCCTTGGGATGGAATTTTGGCCGGCCTGCAGTCAAATCGTTATGATATTATTATGTCATCAATGAACGTAACTCCGGAAAGAGCAGCTCAGGTAAATTTTGTTCCGTACTTAACGATGGGTCAGGTTTTCGTTGTAAAAAAATCTTCTAAACCAGTTGCTTCAGATAAAGATCTTGCAGGAAGAACAGTTGCAGTTCAGGTTGATACAACCTCATTCAACGCTGTTGAAGCGATTCAAAAATCAGGTGTAAAAATTAAGGGCATCAAAACTTTTCCAGGAGCAACTGAAACATTTAGTGCGCTCAAAGCGAACCAGGCCGACGTTATCGTGACTGATGAAGCAGTCGGACGATACTACACCGGGCTTGATGCAAGTTCGTTCATGGTTTCTGGAAATGCTATAAAGCCTGAGCCGATTGGAATTGCTGTTAAAAAAACTGATAAAAATTTATTAAAAGCATTAGAAGACGCAGTGAAGACGATCAAGTCAAACGGTACGTATACAAAAGTTTACAAGGAATGGCTGAAAACAGCTCCGACTTTATAGATGGGATCTGAATTAAGTTTTTGGGCATTCTCGCAGACCATCATCATTCCACGTTTAGCGGAAGGGATTGTTGTCACGCTGAAACTCACACTGATCAGTGGAATTTGCGGATTGATTCTAGGCATGATTTTAGCTTTGATGAGGATTTCGAAATTCAAAGTTCTGAGCTGGTTCTCACTTCTATACATCACACTTTTTCGTGGAACTCCCCTTTTGCTTCAGATTCTTTTTATCTACTTTGCGCTTCCAACAATCTTTGAAGCGTACAACATCAATATGGTTCTTGATTCATTTTCAGCAGGGATTTTGGCACTGTCACTTAACAGCGCAGCTTACCTGGCAGAAATTTATCGCGCGGGAATTTTATCTATTCCCAAAGGGCAAACAGAAGCTGCCAGAGCTCTGGGGCTTTCACGCCATCAGACAATGTACAAAATTATTATCCCACAAACTTACAGAAGAATTATTCCACCGGTGGTGAATGAGCTTTCAGCACTAACAAAAGAGACATCACTTGTTTCTGTTATTTCTTTAAGTGAGCTTCTGTATGTCACTCAAAGAATCGGTTCAAAATATTTAAGGGTGTGGGAAGTTTATATCTGGGCTGCACTTGGGTATCTTATTATTGTCATCGCTCTCAGCATTTTTGCCAGCAGGCTGGAAAAACACCTTGAACAAAAAGGAGGTGCTTGATGCAATCGAATGAAGTGATTTTAAAAATCTCTCATCTCTCAAAATTTTTCGGACAGAACGAAGTTTTAAAAGATATTTCAACTGAAATCACTAAAGGTGAAGTTGTCGTTATTATCGGACCTTCAGGATCTGGAAAATCGACATTTCTTCGCTGTATAAATTATCTGGAGCTTCCGACCAGCGGTGAAATTAATTTTAAAGGACAGATTTTATCTCATAGCACTAAAGAATATGTGCTGGATGTTTACCGCGCAAATATTGGAATGGTTTTCCAGAATTTTAATCTCTTTCCTCACCTCACGGTTTTAGAAAATATTACACTGGCCCCGACTCTCGTTTGTAAGGTGACTCATGAAGAAGCTCTTCTTCGTGCGACTGAACTTTTAAAAAATGTAGGCCTCTCTGAAAAAACTCATGCATATCCAAGAGATCTTTCTGGCGGACAACAACAACGTGTAGCGATTGCACGCGCTCTTGCGATGAAACCAGATGTAATGCTCTTTGATGAAGCAACTTCTGCTCTTGATCCGGAACTCGTCGGAGAAGTTTTAAAAGTCATGCGCGATCTTGCTCATACTGGAATGACGATGGTGATTGTCACTCACGAAATGGATTTTGCCCGCGAAGTCAGTGACAGGGTTATCTTCATGGACAAGGGATTAATAATTGAGCAAGGCACTCCACTAGAGATTTTTTCGGCCCCTAAAGAGAAGAGAACTATCGATTTCTTAAAGAAACTCTAAAACACTTCATTTTCAGAGGGAAATCCACTTAATTTTTTCATGGTTTTACCGTTACGGTAATTATGAAAATAAAACTCATAATCGCAGTACTTCTGTGCTCATCTATGCTTTCGTCACAAACGTTTGCGATGGGTGCAAAAAGACCGGCGGCACCTTCTGCTCCAGCACGGCCGAAAGCACCGACAACTCCGGTTGTAACGAATCCATCACTCGATCCTACTCTCGATTTTGGTGCAGCTTTAACAACGGAAGATTATTTAAATAGTTCAGCAGAAGTTGGCCCGCAGATTGATGATGTCAAAAGTGATGATGAGCTTTCAGGTAAAGTGAGAGAAATGGTAAATGTCGACTCTGTCGATAAATGTTTTGATGATGATAAGGCCCACAATTATTTTGCTGATCAGATTGCGTATTACACTTCTGAAATGATGAATGATGTTCCGGCAAAAGTTGGGTTCGTTGGAAGTTCATATGGAACAAGTACGAATGACGATAAATATTTTCCAACATCGCTGATCAGACATCCGCTTTGCAATTCAACTTCAGCAAATCTTTCATCAACAATTAAAAAAGTTCCGAGTCAGACAACGATTGATAAGCTGAATCGTTTTGCAATGACAGTGAACGGTCTGCGCCAGAATGTTTTATACGGCGATGCTGATGCAAAAAAAGAATTGCTAAGCACATGGACGAAATTTTTCTCATGCCTTGCTTACTCTGAATCAATGAGTACTTCTGATTCATCGGCATCAAAAACTGTGGCCGCGAAAGTAGCGCCGGAAGGATATAGAAAACCTGCTGGAGTTGAGTTTTACGAAGATGCTAACCAGCCGGTAGCTTCAAGGTTAAATATCGGCATGTATCAGTTCACACCTGACTCTAACGGAAACATTCAACCTTGTATCAAAGCATGGAATGCACTTCATACAGACAAAGCTTCATGCCAGGTGAATCCCAAGGCCTCTCAGTCAGAACTTATAAAAGTTTTTGGAAGCTCACTTCAAAGCTTCAATGCTTTTTGCGGAGTTCATAAATTAATCCAGACTTTTGCGATTCAAGTGAATACATCGAAAACGTCTGCGACTCACCCATTGAATTTATCAGGCGGAAAATTAAAACCGTATGAGCAAAGATGTGTGACTCCGTATTTCTACAGCGGATGGGCCTATAATCATTTCGGGCCGTTTCAAAATTCTACAGGAAGTAATTTATCAGAACTGTTTAGTTGCATTGAGAGCAGTCACTGATGCACGCTGTATTATATTTATTTCTACTTTCATTTTCAGTAAAATCTGAAGTCAACGTTGAAGATCTCGGAAAAATATATGAAAAATTAACTCTGAAGATTTAGAAAAAATCTTATCTAATTTTCAATTTATGATGGCCATTGATGATGAAAAAATAAAGAACCTTCAAGTTCTAATTAAAGGTTTTCCGGTTAAATATGAAGATCTGGTGACAGCACTCTTTTCTTACTACCTTGAGGCATTCACAAATTATAATAGCAAAGAAAAAACAATTGATAGTTTTCTCGATAATTGTACTCATCTAAGTAAAGATGAAAAACAATTCATAAGAATTATCTTAATTATGGATTTCGATAAAAACAAAATCAAAGAAGCAGATTCTATATTCGTTATGTAAAATCTCTAATTGCATTGTGAGCAGTCAGCAGGATGTGAATGCTCTCTTTTATGGATGTCATGATAAACCTTATCCAATGTCCGTTTCATTTGCGCCCTGAATTTGATATCATGGTATTCCATTACGTTGGCACGAAGTTTCTGTCCGTCGATTTCTTCTTCAGTAATCACACTATCAAGAGCGATTTTGAATTCATTCTTTGAAAGCGTATTGATAAAACTCACACCATTTCCCTCAAGCCATTTTTTAAGTGTTGCCTGAAGAATAACTGGTCTTCCAGTTGCCAGAGATCCAAGGGCCATTGCCGGAAAATCTTCTGTATTAAAACTAATAAATGCACGAGAAGCTGCCATAACAGAAGCGTGTTCCCCACTACAACGGTTACCGAAAAATGCACTTTCAGGACAATCTTTTTTTAGCTCAGCAAGATGTTCATCAGGTCCGACGAACTGGAATTTGTAATGCCATTCACGCATCCATGAAATAATATCCTGAGCATTTTTAATATTTAGGCCTTGTGATTCAATCAAAAAGAAATCGTGCTTAAACATGGTTTTTGGAAAAAGCGCATAATCGGAAACGCGAAATGGTGGCGGCATAATTTCAGTTTTTGTTGTTATCTCACCTACGGCATGAAGTAGTTCGGCTCGAGACGACAAGACAAGTTCCGCGCTATTTAAAGTATTTTTTATCCATGATTTAACAAATGGAAAAAACATTTTTTGCAATAAAGTATTTTTTATTTTTCTTTCAATATCCAGGTCGTATAAATATGTGATCAGCTTCGTTTTTTCACATTTCTTAAAGCCTTGTGAAAAACCTTTTGAAACATTAATGATTAAATCATAGTCACATGAAACAAATAAGTTTTTAGCAAGCGAAGGAAGTTTATTCGAATGCTCGTAAAACTCTTCCTCATTTTTTACAATGTTGCTCAGATAAGTCGATTTGATCGAGCGCATTTCGATATGCCCCAGGATCGCGCCTTTTTTATGAGCGAAACAATAAATTGACGCTTCAGGAAAAACTTCGCAAAGGTTTTCGATGATCTCAACATAGTGAGTTCTCTCTAATAAATAATCACAGGTAATTGCTACTTTCATAAAGTTTTAAAATACTCCGCTGTCGCTCTGATTCCGTCTTCAAACTTTACGCTTGGTTTGTAATCTGAAATGGCCTGAAGTTTTCCAATGTTCGGTTTTCTTCTTTTTGGATCGTCTTTTGGCAACGGAAGGTAAATGATCTTTGACTTGCTTCCAAGAATTTTAATAATTAAATTAGCAGTCTCAAGCATTGTATACTCATCAGGGTTTCCGCAGTTAAATGGAGTGACATCATCACTCATCAAAACATTGTGGATGGCCTGGACTAAATCTGTTGAGTAACAAAAAGATCTGGTCTGAGTTCCGTCTCCGTAAACAGTCAGGTCCTCGCCTTTCATCGCTTGTGTGATGAAGTTCGGGATCACTCGACCATCGTTAGGACGCATGCGAGGTCCGTATGTATTAAAAATACGTACGATACGTGTATCAACTTTATATTTTGTATGAAAACTCATTGTCATCGCTTCAGCAAAGCGCTTCGATTCGTCATAACATGAACGCGGGCCGATTGGGTTTACATGACCGACATAATCTTCTGTCTGAGGATGAATTTCAGGGTCACCGTAAACTTCTGAAGTTGAAGCTTCAAGAAAACGTGCGTTTTTTTCTTTTGCAAGTTCTAAAAGCTTTAACGTTCCTTCCGAATTCACTCTCATTATTTCGATTGGGATTATAGCGAAGTCAATAGGCGACGCCGGGCTTGCCATTGAAAGAATATAATCAATTTTCTGATTTTTAAAATCTGGAAGTGATTCATAAACGTTCACATTGTGAAACGTGAAGTTTTTATTTTTTGAAAGAAGATCAATGTTTGATTGTGAACCTGTGATAAAATTATCAAGGCCGATAACTTTTGCACCTAAGTTTAAATAGTGTTCACACAAAGTTGAAGGAACAAATCCTGCAGCTCCGGCAACCAGTACGCACTTACCTTCCATTGATGTGGGAAGTATAATTTTTTTACTCATATTAATAAAACTCCTGTCAATATTTCTTAAGTTGAATCACGACCGATGAAATCACGAGCAATCCTGCCCCGATAATCTGCACCGGCATTAGTTTTGCGCCCAGAAAAACCCAATTAATAACAACTGCACTGAAAGGAAAAAACATTTCTGCAAGAGCACATGTGCGCGCAGAAATCATTTTTAAGCCTTTGTAGTAAAAATACATTCCGGCAAGACCTGAGAGTAAAACCATCAGTAACACTTTACCATACATGGCCAGGTTCCAGTCCAGTTTCAATCCGCCGAATCTATAAAATAAATAAAATGTCATGAACACGAGGCCTAGAACAAAACGTCCGCCCATTATTTGAATTTCATCAAAGCCTTGAGCTGAAAGTTTTTTTCCAAAAACAGTTGAAGCTCCCCAACTCACTACTGCGATCAGAGCAAGACCGTAGCCCCATAAAGCAGTTTTACTTAGAAGACCTAGAGAGAAATCAAGTTTCATAATTCCCGGCATGATGTCGGGTGATGAAATCAGAAGTCCACCGATCAAAGCAACGATGGCCCAGCCAATGAATTGTTTTTTTACTTTTTCACCGAGAAAAACGCTCGCTAATGAGATTGCGACAATAGGCTGAAGTTTCTGCAGAAGAATTACAAGGGAAGGATTGATCAGCATGAAAGCTTTGGTGAATGTAAGAGTTCCGATTGCTGAACCAAAAACACCGATGACGATAAAATAAAAAATTGTCGAAAGCTTAAGATTGCCGATTTTTTTTGCGTCTTTCAATAAGAGTGGAATAAAAATGACTGAAAGAAAAAGGTGTTCGATGAAGACGATTTTTTCAGCAGAAATGCCTTCGAATAGTAACGGGTAGCGAATAAGTGTATCAATCGCCCACAAAACTCCGGCAAGGATGACAAAAACTATTCCCAACATAAGTTTCCAGGTGAAAAGTACTGTAATTCGTATTATTATCTAGGAAGTAAATTTAGATCAATGGAAGCATTCATGCAATTAAATCTTCATCAAACGCACCATGAAATTGCTGACTTCGAAGGCATTTTTAAGTACCTGACGACTACCTTTCAAAAAGGCAATTTATCAGGGCTTCATATCTTTCCCGAGCTCTTTCTTACCGGATATCCGCTGCAGGATCTTCCTCTGAAAAAGACATTTATCGATGACTATCTGGGATTCCTGGAAGACCTGTCTATTTGGTCAGAGCGCCAATTGAAAAGTTCTTCCCCTCTTGCGTTACTCTTTGGGGGTCTTGCTTACGAATTTGATACGCTGGGATGGCCTTCTCTCATAGAAAATGTCATGTACGTGCTTGAGCCCGGAAAAAAACTTCGCGTGGCCTATACTAAACAACTCCTTCCTAATTACGATCTTTACGAAGAAAAAAAATATTTCACACCCGGTTCAGCTCCTGCTGTTTTTGAATTCGGAGGAAAAAACATTGGACTTCTTATTTGTGAAGACATTTGGTTTTCTCACCTGCATGACGTCGATCCGGTTGAGCAGCTGAAAGATTTTAAAAAATGTGATGTGATCGTCTCGATCAATGCCAGCCCATATCATTTAGGCAAAGTTGAAATGCGTATAAACCGTGCGCTGGAAATTTCACAATTTCTCGAAGCTCCTTTCGTTTACGTCAATCGTGTCGGAGCTGAAGATGAAATTATTTTTGACGGACATTCATTTGTAGTCGATGGAAATGAATTAATCAAAATGGCCGACGGATTTAAACCGCAGATTTTTAATATCGAAATGCCTGTTTATAAAAAACCTGAAAAAATAAATGTGAGAAGCTATCATTCATCTAACAACAGCTGGGGAACTATTTTTTCTACCAGACTTTCAAGTGATACGCTAACCCTCTCTCCCTTGGGAAATCAGGGCTGCAAAGAAATCCTCGGTGCACTTATACTTGGAATCCGCGATTACTCTCTAAAAAATGGTTTGAAAAAATTCACCATCGCTCTTTCAGGTGGAATGGATTCAGCGCTGGTTTTAACGATTATTAAACTGATGCAGAAAACGATGCCTCTGGAGCTCGAAGCGATCTTTATGCCAGGATTTTTTTCCAGTTCAATCAGCTTTGATCTCTCGTACGACTTGTGCAGAAATCTGGGTGTAAAACTTACGACGATGCCAATTAAGTTCATTCACTCGACGATTAAAACGGCCTACAAAGATAATTTTGGAGCTGAATTAAAAGGTCTTGCTGATGAAAATATTCAAAGCCGCTTGAGGGGTGCACTGATTTATATGCGCTCAAACGATATGAACTCGGCCGTACTGAACACTTCAAACAAATCAGAGCTTGCAGTGGGCTACTCAACTATTTATGGAGACAGCGTTGGTGCTCTGTCCGTTCTCGGCGATTTATGGAAGTCAGAAGTTTTTGAGCTGGCCCATTATATCAATGCGAACCACGGGAATCTCATCCCATCCGACATTATTTCACGCCCTCCGAGTGCAGAATTGCGGGAAAATCAAGAAGACTCTCAAAGTCTTCCTCCATACGACCGATTGGATCCCATTCTCGAAGCGATGCTTTCTTCTCGCTTTAGCCCGGCCGATCTCATCAAGCGCGGTCACCAGAAAGAAGAAGTTTTAAAAGTTTATTCACTTTTAACGAAATCAGAGTACAAACGAAAACAGTTTTGCCCTATACTAAAGGTGAAACCAAAAAGTTTCGGTTTCGGCCATAGGGTCCCAATTAGTAAAAAGATGCTTTAAACTGCATTTAACATCATAAGGAGTTCACAGTGAAATTGAACAAGAAACAATTACTGAAGTCTTTCCAGGAACTGAAATCAGACATCGAATCACTTAGAAAAAAACACCTGGTTCAAGGATTGGTTGATAAATTCCATGTTGAGAAAAAAAGCCTTGAGAAAAAAATCGAAAAAACTGTTATTGATGAAATGAAGAAAGCAAAAAAATTCATGAACGAGCAAAAGAAAGAGTTAAACAAGATCCAGAAAAAAGTTGAAGTTGCTATCAAAAAAAGACAAGCTTCAATGAAAAAGACTGCGAAGAAAGCAACTAAGAGAGTAGCAAAAGTTACGACGAAAAAAGTTGCCAAGAAAGCGACTAAGAAAGCATCTACAAAAAGATAATTAGAATTATGTTGATAGTGTCTGTCTTATACGGCAGACACTTCTTCGTGAAACGGTTTCCACTTGCCTTGCCATAGGTTCATTGTCCCAGTCAATAGTGCTCTTTTTTCTTTATCCACTTTAATCTGCACATAAGTAAATCGAGTTGACGCTTCCATTTGTCCGGCATCCAGATGTGGAATTGTATTCCACGTTCCTGTGTTGAAATAATATTTGTTCTCTGGAAAGCGCAGCCATTCCTGAACGTGTGTGTGCCCCATAACGACCGTGTGAATTTCCGGGTGACGTCTTAATATCCCCTTCGCTTTTTTTCCATACAACGGGTAAATTGTAATCTGCTTTAGGATCGCAAGAGTGGTCTTGAAATTTTTATTTTGTTTAATATATTCATCAAAGTTACTCTGGATAAGATACCGCGCCACAACTTTTGCCATCTTCATGAAAAAAGCAAAGTCGTAGAAAAAACACCAACGGATATAACTCCCCAGCGGCCTAACTTTATCAATATTCGGACGGTCTTTTCTTAAAACCGGAAGAAGGTTGATGCAAAACAGTGTTCCCCATGGAAGATTGAGGATCATTTTTCCATTGGGTCCTTCCATGAAATATTTGTCGGAAGGTACTGTGTTGATGACTTCGAAACGGTGGCCATGCTCGATATGCACTCCGCTTAAATTTACTTCAAAACAGAATTCAATATCGTCACCAACGTAGCGTTTCAAAGCGAGCTGGGCTTCTTTAAAGGCCATGCCTGAATCGTGGTTGCCGATCACATAAGTGATTTTTTTATTGGGAATTTTGAGAAAACGCCTGAGGCCTTCAAAAAATTTCTGGTGGCCTTTAAAAATGGCATCGATTGCACGAACAGTAACCTCATCATCAATAATATTGGTAAAGACTCCATCGATATCAATTTGAATAAGGTTTAAAATATCGCCGTTTAAAACCAGGTGAACTTCTTCATTAGCGTACTCGCCTTTTGAATAATAATCGCAGAAGTCGAAAAATTTTTCATCTTCCAGAAAATCTTCCAGTAAATTGAGCTGGCCGTTTTTAAGAAATTTTCCTTTTCCTAAATGTAGATCGCTCAATACGAGGATGATCATTTAATTATTCCCGTTTCCTGCTTTTTTTAAATCGATTGCTTTTTTAAGGCTTGATTTGAAAATATCCTGGGTGTTGAAAACGACTCCACGACCGGACTCTTTCGCTTCATACATCATACGATCTGCAATCGCCAGAATCTCCTGCGAGTTTACAGCATCAGTCGGAAATTCAGCTACACCGATAGATACGCTTAGCTTCACCATCTTCTTTTCGTCTCTGATATCGACTTCATACATACGCTCTTTAATAATCTGCAGAATACGCTCACCTACAATCTTGCCGGCAGCAGCATCAGAGTTGACAAGAATAACAACGAATTCATCCCCGCCGTAACGATAGCTGATATCGCTGTCACGAAGTAAAATTTTGATATCTCTCGCTACATTTTCAAGAAGTTTTGTTCCAACCAGATGTCCGTAAGTATCGTTAACTTTTTTAAAGTAGTCGATATCGATGAATAAAACACAGAAAGGATCTTTTTCCTTCTGAAATTTATCTACGAGAAGAGCTAAATCTTTATAGAGCTTTCTCTGGTTATAAAGGCCGGTGACATCATCAATATGAATCAGTTCATGGGTTTTATAAAGATCTTCGAATTTCTGAATAATTTTTAAGTGGCTTGCTGCAAACTGCGAAAGTGCAGTCAGAACATCAGTTGAAATATCTGATGGCGCAGAAAAAACGGCGAAATGGAATTGGCTTTTTTTGAATCCCAGATTGAGATAATAGTAAAAGCAGCTTTCAACTTTCACGCTCAGGCACGACAAAGTTTTTAAGTCGCTTCTCTTGATAAAAAGGTCGTCTAGTAGTTTAGTGCTATAAAGCTGCTGGCGGTCTGTCTTCCCTAAAACTGTACGGCATTTTTTGATATCGATTTGACTAATTTTATTATGGATCGAATAAACCAGTAGCGGTCTTACAAGATAATCAGCAGCTAAAAATTCTTCAATATGTGAAATAAGGTTTTTTTCATTTTCAAAAAAGGGAAAATTACTTAGAAAATTTGAAAGAGAAAGTGTCATTAATTCTTTTCCTTTTGATGGTCGTCCTCATCGTGTGCATGGTCGATGTCATCTTCAAGATTTTTTATTGAATGTCTGAGCGTCTTCATAATTTTATTCAGACGATCTTCCAGCTTACGTTTATCATCGAGAGACTTTTGTTCCTTGATTGAAGCATTTTCCATGTTAAATTCGAGAGCGTCAATTTTTCTTCGTAGCTCAAGAATTTTTTGGTCACGGCCCTGGACTTGAGAGTCAACATCCATAGACAATAATTCAAGTTTACTTTCCAGCTCTTTTTCTCTTTGTTTCACCTGATTAAAGTCGATTCGCACTTTCTGTTCAAGTTTTTCACGACGGGCATCGGCCTGGCGTGCTTTTTCATCGGACATTGCTTTTTTCTCATCACTCATAGTCAGACGGTACTTGATATCTTCTAGCTCAACCATGTGACGTTTTCTTAAAATGGTAATTTCAATTTTTGCTTCATCAAGGTTCGCTTTCAAAGTCAGGTTGTCTTGCTCCAGTTCCTTTGAGTCAGTCTTCAAATTTTTTATCTGCTGAAGCATCTCTTCTCTTTCTTCACGAAGAGCACGAATAGTTGCCTGAAAGCGCATTGAATCTTCAGTTGTAATATTTGATCCACCCATTCCCATTGATGAAGGTGAATCGTAAACCGGTTGCGATAATGGCTTTGGTGCAGCTTCTTTTGCGACTGATTTCGGTGCAGCGATTTGTACCTGAGTGGCAGCATCTTCTTCATCAGCATTAAAAGATGTATCGAGATCGCCAAGATCAAAATCTCCTGTAGAGTCGGAAGTCATTGGAGCGGATGGTTTTTTCATAGATGGTTTTGTTTCAACACTGAATGCATCATCATCCATTTCATCTAGGGCAAAGCCTTTTGAAGGTGTATTGTCTCTGAAAGAAAGCTCACTGTCTTCAATGTCATCAAGACCTGCACCAGTGGCCATTCCTTCTAAATCAATTTCTTTTGTAGCATCAATTTTCGGACGCAGTATATCTTTAATAGTAGATTCGATATTGGCCTTGGCCTCTTCCGAACTCATCAGGTCGGCCGTAGTGTTTGTTGAGGCCTCGGGTATATCCAGACTGAATTCTTCAAGATTAGATTGAGTCATCTGCTCTCTACTAATCATGATAGTCTTTTTTGTCGATTCGTCGAATTCCATACTTGAACTGATGTCGGAATCATCGAGTGTAAATCCACCTTCGTCGTCTGCAGAGTTCTCCGCAGCTGCAACTACCGGAGCAGCAGGAGTTGATTCAAAGTCTGCATCAAGATTAAAGTCTAAATCGAAGTCCATGCCTTCTGTATCTGCCTTTTGAACAGAAGCAGATATTTTAGGTGCGGCCATAGGAACCTCCGGTGATTCTTCATCAAAGGAGAAATCTAAATTGATTCCTGATTCTGCAGCAGAATCTCCACTATCCCCTGAATTTTTTCCATTTTTTTCCATAACAAACTCTTCATCCATCCCAATATTAAAACTGATTGAATCATCGTTGAATACCATTGAGGATTTTTCAGTCGCAGAGGTTTTATCTACACTAGGTTTTTCTGTAAAAACCATGTCAAATTTTCGCTGAATTTTAGCGTTCACTTGATCGTCAAATACTGTCTCAATTTTCTTTGCGCCACTCATGATCAACCCTTGGTAGTATCAATTATGTTTTCTTTAATAATATCTCCTATTCTTCTCGGTTGATATTGAGGAAAATCATAGTACTAACTGCCTAGTGACTCTTTTAAGTTGATTGAAGGCCGGTATTTAGATTAAAATAATGTAAGTTCTTATTCCATGCCTGACTGTTTTAGAGGGTTATCTCAATGAAAAAATTGATCACGAAGATTGTATTGTTTGCTTTTATTCTTTCACTGCCAGTTATCAGCATCTATGCAGAAGCAACAAATAATGAAGGCAACAAAGTAATGCCTGCTCCACTTCTTATGATGGATAGTTTTTTTGCACACCATGTTTTAGTTGCAGAAAAATCGACGCACTTACTTCACTTGTTTAAAAACGTAGATGGAAAGCCAGAGCTGGTTCACTCTTATCAAATTGTGACAGGAAAAAAGGCGGGTGATAAAGAAACTGAAGGTGACTTCAGAACTCCGGAAGGGATTTACAACTTCGTTGATTTTTTAACAAACAAGCAGCTGGTTGCTCAGTCAGGTCCTCAAGGTGCAATTTATGGTGCCGGTGCATTTGTTACTGACTACCCTAACGTCATTGATAGAAACATGAAAAAAACAGGTTCAGGAATCTGGCTTCACTCGACTAACGATGAGACAAGAATTGATAAAGGACTTGATTCAAGAGGATGTGTTGTTACCGCAAACAATGAATTGATTGATGTTTCAAAATATTTAGAGCTTAACAAAACTCCAATCGTAATTGTTCAGGATCTTCTTTATTTAAACGAAAAAACTTACAACACACAAAAAGACGAATTAAAAAAATTAACTGATGGATGGCTTGAAGCGTGGAGAAAAAAAGATATAGAAGCATACGCAAGCTACTACCACCCAACAGAATTCAGCGATGCTAAAGGAAAATTTTTCGCCTATAAAAACTATAAAAAAGCAGTTTTTTCAAATCCAGGTCAGCCGAAAATCGAGCTTGATCATATCTCGATCTTGAAATCAAAAAGTTATGCTGTGATTACTTTCACTCAAAGTTATCAGTCCAATACAGTTAACGACACTGGTAGAAAACTTCTTTATTTAAAGCAAGACGATAACTATAACTGGAAAATCGTCAGCGAAGTTTTCACTAAAAACGGTCTTGAAAATATGGGTAAAGTTGCATTCGAGCCTTCTCTTCGCTTCTTCAAAGAAGGCGAAGCTGTAAAGAACGACAAGGGCAATAACTAGTGAGCGAAGATAATAACAAAGCCTCTGGTGGCAGTGATCCGAAAAAAAAAGACAGTATTTCGATCATCTATCACCAAAAAAATGATTCTCCTAAATATTTTGAAATCAAACGTTCAAAAATTTATTTGTTTTTCATCGGGCTTCCAACTCTTACATTAATCGCGCTTATTTTCGGCGCGATTGGAATTCTGAACACCAGTCCTACTCATTTTATTCAAAGCTACCGCGACAACCAAAAAAATAAAAATGAGCTGGCAAAACAAGAAAGTCTTAATGACAAACTCGCAGCAACTCTTGAAGAAAATGAAAAATTAAAAAAAGAAATGAGTGAAACTCAGGAAATAAAAAGTGCTGTTGCCGTTCAACTTGCTACAGGCGATGCTAAAAATCCTCCGGCAGCAAAAGCAGCGACCGTTTCTAATCCGAATCCTGATTTAAAGTGCCCTGTCGCTTGCCCTGCACCTGTTGCAAACGGAATAGCAAATTCCATCGGCCTTTCAACTCTTTCATTATTTAAACCGATTCAAGGCCAGAGGGACAGCTCTCGTCCAGCTGTACTAGGTCTGTCCGGATTTAAAACTGCAGTCGGCAGAGATACAGTTAATCTGCAATTTAATATTATCCCTGCTGTTACTGATGATTCAAAAATCTCAGGTCACATTATTGTCCTGATGAAAAATGAAATAGCTATCGAAGCCTATCCGCTGCAGGCATTGGGTGGAAATGATTTTCAAATTAATTACTCAGCTGGTGAGCCTTTCGCCACTCAGCGATTCAGACCCGTTGATGCAAGTTTTGTGAAGCCTAAAAAATCTGGAAACTATTCTTTCACTGTTTTCATATTTTCAAAGTCCGGCGACTTGCTTCATTACCAGGCAATTTCTCTTCCTTTAAAACTGTAGGATAATTTATGATTCAAAATCAAACGTTCACAACAATTGGAAAATCTACATTTCTCACTGGAAATTTTAACTTTGTAGGAACCACTCATTTACTGGGTAAACTTGAAGGTGTAATTAACGTATTAGCACCAGCTATAATTGTTTTAGAAATTGGTTCAGTGACAGAGGCTTCTCTTAGTTGTGGTGATTTAGAAGTGTATGGTGAGTTTACAGGTGAGATTAAATCGTCTGGCAATGTAACTTTGTATCCGACAGCAGTTATGAATGGGAAAATTGTTGCGAAATCCTTAGAAATTCTTCCGGGTGCGGTTGTTAATATAAACGCGCACACGGAAGAGTAAAAAATATTTCTACAAGTAAGGTTTGTAATCTACAACTTTAAGCGGTCCGTATTTTTTCGTAAGCGCTTTTAATTTCGGCTCAATCGACTTATCACCCAAGACAAAAATCGTCTGTTTCTTCATTCCAAAAATATCATTAATTTTTTTTGCTACGTCTTTAGCATTATATTTTTTCACCGCATCTTTGAAATCAAATAGATCAGAGTAAGGCTTTCCAACATGATCAAGAAGCAATAACTGTCCAAGGAATGCAGGATTACTTTCAAACTTGAATGGATAAGCTCCGACAACACCTGAAGTTGATCTTTCTAAGTCAGGATCAGTAATCCCTTCTTTCTGAATTTTTGTCACAGCTTCATCGATAACTTCAATTAATTTATCGATCGTCTGGTTTTTCGTAAAAGTCGAAATACCTGAACGCCCATATTGTTTTTGAGAAGAAATAAAAGCACCAATCGAATAAGTCAGACCGCGCTTCACACGAACTTCATGCATAAGCCTTGAGGTGAATCCGCCGCCAAGAAAATCACTCGCCAATGAATCTAAATTTTTATCGCCGATTTCACTATTGTTTAAAAAACGTCCGATACGAAGCTGAACCTGGTTGGCATCCGGAACCGGCACAAAAACGAATTCCATTTTGGCAGGACGAATTTTTGGTTTTTCCACTGATCTTACGAAGTCTGTCGAACTTCCTTTGAAGTGACACTCGTCTGCAAGAATTTTTTCCAGAGTCAAAACACTTTTAGGGCCTGTTACATAAATACGTTTTTTAACTTTATTGAGAAAGTAATCCAGACGGGCACGCATAGCTTCGGGCTTCAGTTCCTTTAAGTCTTTCAATTTTCCTGCAACAGGATAAGCATACGGAGTATTAGACATCGAAATTTCACGAAAAACGCGTTCAGAAAGTGCCTGAGGTGAAGCAACCATACTTTGCAAATTTGTCCGCTCTAAATCTAGCTCTTTTTTAATCGTCGCTTCAGGAAACGTTGCCGATCTCATCAATGAACAAATTTGAGTCATCGATGTTTTTAAATCCTTTGTTAATCCGGAAACAGTCATTGTTGTAAATTCATGTGTGATGTCTGCATTGAAATCTGTTCCAAGGAATTCCATTTGATCTAAAATTTCCTGTTGAGAAAGTTTATCAGTCCCCGAGTCCATTAAGTTAAAACTGTGAATGGTTAGACCATTCTCGCCTTTTTTCTCGCTCAAAGCACCGTCAGCAAAATAAATAGTTAAATCGTATGTCGGGAAGCGGTTGTCTTCAATATAGACAACTTCAATTCCATTCCAGTTCAAACGCTTGATACTGTCTTCAATCTGTGGTTGTTTTGTTTCAACGGTAAATGCATTTATTGAAAAGGCCATCGCGGCCAGTACTAATAGTTGTTTTTTCATTATTTGGTCTCCGCTGTTTTAGGATACTTATCCCATGTCGAAATGAAAATAGACTTTGAGTCTTCCAGAGTTTCTTTGCATGATTTTGAAACTTCACTTTCACTGATTGAATTGTATGTTTCCATTTCCTTCAGTCCGTAGTTGTAATCTCCATGCCATTTTTCATTGCGAACAATCGTTGAGGCCACCCCCGCATTGGTTTTTAACTGACTATAGCCTTGCGCAAGAATCTGGTTTTTTGCTTTTTGTAGAGCACGTGAAGTGATCGCTTTCTCGCACATCTCTTTTAGATCACCTTCGATAATTTTTTTCACGTCTTCCACTTTCTGCCCTTCCATCAACTCTCCTGCAAAATAAAAAACACCTGAGTGAACGAGGTTGAAGTTTGAAAGACTGATTTCACTTAGAATCGGATTGTCAGATTTTACATATTTTTGAGTCAGGTATGAGCTTCCGCCATTTCCTAAAATCATTGCCAAAATATCCATGACATATGACTTTCTTGTCCCTACTTTATCTGCCTGGTAGGCCATGACAAATTTGGGAATCGGATTAGTCGCATAGACTTTGTATTCAGTTCCAAGCAGTCCCTGTGGTTTGAAAGCTTCTTCGCCGGATTTTTTCTTCAGGTCTTTTAATTCTTTTGAAGCGGGAATTTTTCCGTAAGTCTCCTCGATTTTCGCAATGACTTTATCCGGATCAATATCTCCTGCGATTGCTACGATGGCATTGTTGGGAACATAAAAATTTTTAAAGAACACCATCATCTGATCGCGTGATAATGCTTTTAAATCTGCTTCGTCACCGATAACAGAATTTCCGTACGGAGTTCCCACAAACATCTTTTTCATAAGAGCTAAGAAGATCAAACCATCAGGCGAATTTTCATAACGCATTTTTCTTTCTTCAAAAATAACCTGTCTTTCACTTTCAAAAGAAATCGGCTCCAGTAAAAGATTCTGCATACGATCGGCTTCCATATCAATCATCGTATCTAAAAATTCCACAGGAATGTTCTGATAATAAACCGTCATATCATTTGTCGTGTAGGCGTTTGTTACACCACCGCTTTTTTCTAATAATCCATCAAATTCACCCGGCCCGTATTTTTTTGCTCCTTTAAACATCATATGCTCAAGAAAATGCGTCGCCCCTGTTGTACCTACACCTTCATCGCGTCCGCCTACATCAAATAATGTGTAGTAAGAGACAATAGGAAGTTTTGGATTGGGTGCAATCAACACAGTTAATCCGTTTCTTAAAACAACTTTCTTAACATTAAATCCTGCTTTTAACGGAGCAGGTTTAGACAATGATTTCACACTTCCACATGCATTAAAAAAAAAGGCCATCAGGATAAGTGACAAGACCTTAATTAGACGTGGAGATTTTTTCGCGCGGATAATTTGCGATGACATAATTTTATTCCTCTATCTCTATAAGTTGAGTTAAAATTATATCAGAGCGCGGGCAGTATACAATGCGATTTAACTGGACAATTTCAATGCTAAAATCTCTAAATGAAAATACAATCACCATCATGGGAAGCGGAACAAGCACTGGTGTTCCTCTTGTTGGTTGCAAATGTTCTGTGTGCACTTCACTTGATCATAGAGATCAGAGACTCAGAACCAGTCTTTTTATAGAGACAAAAAAAGGTCAAAGGATCATTGTCGATACAGGTCCTGATCTGCGTACACAACTTTTAAAAAATAAGATCTCCGCAATAGATTTTGCGATCATCACTCATGAGCACGCTGATCATCTTCACGGCATCGACGATCTTCGTCCTTTTTCATTTGGACCTCCGGTAAAAGAAATTCCTGTCTTTACGAATGCGCCGACAAAAGCATTTATTGAAGAAAGATATCCTTATATTTTTAAGACCGCTTCCCGTCCTTCTATTGGCGGCGGGGTTCCACTCCTCAATATCCAGAGCGTCGAAATGGAAAAAACAACAGTTATAAACGGCGAAGAATTTTTCTTCTTCAGCTACCCGCATGGATACGGCGTAACAATGGGCTTTATTCATGACACCTTCGCTTACGTGGTGGACTGCCTTGAGCTACCGGATCATCTGGTAAAAATTTTAAATGAAAAAAAATTAAAACTGCTCATCATCGATTGTCTTCAAAGGAATCCTCATCAGACTCATCTTACTGTAGAAAAAAGTTTTAATTACATTAAAGAGATAAAACCCGAGCGTGCAGGTCTGATACACATGAGTCATGATCTTTCTCACAGAGGATTGAGCGATCTGGCAGAAGCTCAATTTGGCAAAAATGTCTTTCCTTTGTATGATCAACTAAAGCTTACTTATGAAGGAACATAAAATTACAACACAGACAATAAACACAGGTTCATCTCATTATGCTGAGTTTATGAATTCAACAAACTCTTACAATCATGAATTTGCACTTCGAGTCTATGCATTTATTGTTCTTGCTCATTGGGCGGAACATTTAGTTCAAGCGTTTCAGATTTTTGCCCTTCATATGCCGCGTCCTGAATCCCGCGGAGTTTAGGCCAGTTTTTTCCATGGCTCGTGACTTCAGAATTAATGCATTATGGGTATGCACTTTTTATGCTGATTGGTTTATGGATTTTACGCAAAGGTTTTGTCGGCAGCTCTTATAAATGGTGGATGGTTTCTTTCGCCATTCAATTCTGGCATCATATTGAACATCTTCTTCTTCAATCCCAGGCCATTACGCACCACAATTTCTGGGGCTCACCGGTTCCTGTAAGCGTACTCCAGTTATTTTATTCAAGAGTTGAGCTTCATCTTTTTTACAATACGATTGTCTTCATTCCAATGGCCATTGCCATGTACCTGCATCTTTTTCCATCAGATGTAGACCGTGCACAACAAAAATGTACATGCGCTGTTGATTAATGAAAAAAACGGCGGTCATTGTTTTAAACTGGGATTACAGTCCCAAAAAAATTACAGATCTAAAAATTCCCGTTGAATTTGTCTTTAATCTAACAGACAAAAATAACTATTCCGACTGAATACATGGGTATGCCTGTAAGCTTAGTCACTCCCATTCAATTAGGTTTTTTATTTTTAGGTTTTGCCGGCTCAATTATCGTGACATTCATGATGGATAAATCAAAACTCACACGCGTGCGCTGGATTAGCGCTCACTTAATTATTTTATTCGCGGCCATCTGGATTATGTCTTTACCGATGGAGATGCGCGGAATATTTATAGGTCTTGCCCCATGATAAAACTTTCTCACTTCGCGTTTTGGATTTCACTGTTAGTAATCTCAGAAGTCTTGGCCCACGAAGGACCGCCTTATCCCATTCTGGTCGATAAAAAATTTTCCAATTACAAAATCTCAGTATGGACTGACCCGGATACTGATAAAGGAACTTTTCTTTTTTATCCCGAAGGTGAAAATTTAAAAAGCGACGATTTTATTTATCAAATTAAGGCCACTCCACAATCAGGAGCGCCTGAAATTTTATCTGCACTGGCGATGAAAGGTGAACAACAAAACGGCTATTTTACCTATACGGCCACTATCCCTTTTCCCAAGGCAATGCTCTGGAACGTCCGAATCCTGATAAAAAATAAACAAAATAATGAGGTCCTGTTGGATCAAACTCTCTCTGTAGAGGTAACGACACCCGGCCCAAACCGCACCGAAACACTTGTCTATTTAATGCCTTTTCTTCTCGTAGGGGCCATCTGGATAAAGGTAGTCATGAAGAAGCGTAAAAAGACTGCACGCCCTATGTAAATCCCCTTTCTTTTATTGTCATTTTATGGAATTCTCAAATGACAATTTTTTGACTTTGAAGCTAATAAACCTAATAAGGAGATAACAATGATTATCGGAGTACCTAAGGAAATTAAAAACAATGAAAACCGTGTTGGTATGGTTCCAGGTGGAGTGAGAACTCTAGTTGCTGACGGACACACTGTTTACGTTCAAAAAAATGCTGGCGTTGGTATTGGCATCACTGATGAAGAGTTCATTAAATCAGGAGCTAAAATTCTTGATACAGCTGCTGAAGTTTTCGAAAAATCTACAATGATCATTAAGGTTAAAGAACCTCAGGCCGTAGAAATTGCAATGCTAAAACCTAACCATATTCTTTACACATACCTTCACCTTGCGCCAGATGCTGAGCAAACAACAGGTCTGATGAAATCTGGTTGTACAGCAATTGCATATGAGACAATCCAAAACGCTGACGGATCTCTTCCTCTTCTGGTTCCAATGTCAGAAGTTGCAGGACGTATGTCAGTTCAAATCGGAGCTACTTATCTTCAACTTGATAAAGGTGGAAAAGGGATTCTTCTTGGTGGTGTTCCAGGTGTTAAACGAGCGAAGGTTACTGTTATCGGAGCAGGGATTGCCGGAACAAACGCCATTCAAATGGCAATGGGAATGGGAGCTTCTGTAACTGCAATCGATCTTTCTACTAAACGTCTCGCAGAGCTCGACGCTCTATACGGATCTCATATCACGACAATTTATTCTAACCAGGACAACATCGAAAAAGCTGTTCTTGAATCAGATTTAGTTATCGGTGCAGTTCTGGTCCCAGGAGCTAAAGCTCCAAAACTAGTTACTCGAGACATGATCTCTAAAATGCAAAAAGGATCCGTTGTTGTAGACATCGCTGTAGACCAAGGTGGATGTATTGAAACTTGTAAGCCAACAACTCACGAAAATCCAACCTTCGTAGTTGACGGTGTCATTCACTACTGTGTTGCCAACATGCCAGGAGCAGTGGCAAGAACGAGTACATTTGCACTTACAAACGTAACTCTAAAATACGCTCGCATGATTGCTAACATGGGTGTCGAGGAAGCTGCTCAGAAAGATAATTCTTTCCGTCCAGGGATCAACATTTACAAAGGGACTCTTGCTTACGAACAACTAGCAATAGATCTTGGATTACCGTACACAAAACTTCCGTTCTAGTTTTTATTTTTATAAAGGGTTGCTTTTAAGCGACCCTTTATTTGTCCGATCATTTTTATCAGATCAATACAACCATATTTCCATTTCGCTTTTTTTTAAACATGCTAAAATCACAGTATGACCGGCAAAAAACTCATCGACATGATTCTCTTAGGCGTAATGATGCTCGCAACTCTCGCAGTTGTAGGTCTGTTTTATTACACTGAAAAAATGTACAAAAAGCCACCGATTGATGAAAACGCTGAAAAAAAAGCACTTCTTACAAGCGTAGATCATAAGGCGATCCCTACTTTCTTCAAAGTCGACAAGATGACCATCAGTCTCATCCCAAAAAATGAAGCGACCAATTCACGTATGAAATGGCTGGAAGTTGAAATGCACATGACACTATTTTCATCAGAAGATTTAGGTCTAATGAAGGCCTATCTTCCAGTCGTCCAGGACCGCATTATCGACATCACCTCAAAAATGGGTGCGGATGAATTGAACTCCCTGACTGGAAAAATTATTCTCGAAGACCGCCTCAAAAAAGAAATTAACAAGTCCCTAAAAAGGCCTGTCGTAAAAAACATCTTCTTCGCATCTTTTATCGTGCAGTAAGTTTTGAAATTATTCAGCAATAAGTTAACGTGTAAATCACAAGATTTTGTGATTTATGATAAAAAAAATGCAGCCAAAGCTGCATTCATTATATTTTTAAAATGTTATTTTAAAACTTATTCTTCGTCATCATGCTCATCTGTATAAGATGAATTTTTTTGTTCATCCGCGATACCATCAAGAAACTTTTTAACTTCTTCTTTAGAAAGCTTCCCTTCAGCAAGAAGTTTATCTCTTAAACGAACGTCCATTAGCTTTTCAGTTAGTGCTCTACTTAGTCTCATATATGCCCCATTTAAAAGTGGAATAATTTTTTTGTATTGCGAACAGTAGCATCAAAGATGCTTATTGCCAATACTTAGGAGGCGTATCATTATCATCTTTTACGATTGATAGCTTAGCTTTGCTCTTTTTAGCAGCTTTAATCTGCGTCATTTTGCCCATTCTATCCGAAAGCAGCTTAAAATTGCGATGCGAGATCACAATCATGAACAAATAAGCAGAAGCAATCGCTCCCAGCTGCCCCCAGGCCCCAATGCCCGTCGGACTGGAGATCCCCTGATAAAGAGAGATCACAACTAAAATCATGCAGAAATATTTCGCTTTAATCGGAATGATCATCATAAAAGAAAAAATACGATCTGGGTAAATTACAGCATAGGCCAAGCAGAGTGCGCCGACGATTCCGGCAAATCCCGTTAATGGATAAGAGTAAAGTGCGCCGTTACTTGAAAAAAAAATTACGATCACTGCAAGATATAAAATAGCTCCGCCGATAATTGTTGTTAAAATAAAACTTAAATATCTTTTTGTTCCCCAATTTGCTTCGAACTCAGATCCCATCAGCCAAAGCATCAGGCAATTTAAAATCACTTCAATGATAGAGTTGGATAAAAAAGGATATGTGACCATTTGATAAATGTGCCCGGAAAAAATAGCACTTCCAGACAGTCCGAAAAAATTTGTTAGTCCACCGATACCGGAGAATTTTTCCAATGCAAAATTTAAAAGAAAAGCGGCCGCCGACATGATGATCAAAATTTTATTGATCAGTGTAAGCTTTGGAAGATAAATTTGTGATTGCATATTCATAATTCTCTAGGCCTTTTGAGTCGTTGCAATTTCAATTAAAATACCACCGGTAGACTTCGGATGAATAAAGTTTACTAAACAATTATTCGCACCGGTAACAGCTTTTTCGTAAATCATTTTGTAGCCCAATCCCTGCAGCTCTTCGGTCTTTTTCTGCACATCAGGAACTTTAAAACTCATGTGGTGAATTCCTTCGCCATTTTTTTCGATAAATTTCTGGATTGGCCCCTGTTTGTTAATCGGGCAGACAAGTTCGATATGAGCGTGCTCATCAACGTGAGCAAATGCAGTAGTCACTTGTTGCGAAGGAACTTCTTCACGAACGGCTTCGAAAGTTAATCCTAAGTCTTCCCATACTTTCTGAGCGAGGTCCAAATTGGATACAGCGATCGCTACATGATCCAGATAACAGTCTTTATTAAACATAGATTGAATGCCTCTAAAAATAATTCGTCTGCTTTATTTTAGAGATTGAATACCTAAGGGTCAACTGCTCCGGTGCAGTCTAATCCATCCCAGGCAGGAACAGCAGGAACGGCCGGTGGAATACAGTATCCGCCAGTACATTCACCATAAGTTAAAACGGCAGGACATCTCATGGCACAGGCCACAGTCCCGTTTGAATTTAAAGTTGATAATTTTGTTAGTTTACAAGTCGCAACATACTCTGGTTTACAAAATTCTTTCGCTACACAACGCTGACCTGCAGTTTTTGAACACAATACCGGAACAGATCCGTTTGGATTGTGAGGAGCACATGACCCTGTTGATTGATTACAACATAAACTTGAGCACTCGTAGTCTGAAGAACAGTTCGCACCGATTTCCTGATTACCGATAACCGGTGTCTGATCCACACATTGAGTAACAAGTTCTTTTGACCAACAACGTTTGTTAAAACAACATTCACTCGATCCGCATGTAATTGAGCTGTCACATTGTTTAAAGGCCGAAGCAAGAACTTCTGAATTCGCTGTATTTTTTATTGAAGCGCGAAGAATCTGAAGTTTAATAGAATTTTCTTTTGTAATGCTGACTTCAACTCCGTCTTTTACATAAAAAACTTCGATTGATCCGTTAATATTACAAGACTGAATTCCTTCTGTCGTAGCTGGATCATAATTCATTACACGAAGGTTACAACCATCTACATATGATGAAGTACCTGTTGCGTTGGCAACAAGAGGTCCTCTTAAACCAAAGCGGTCAGTTGATCCCTGGTATTTAACATCCTGACTTAGAGAAATTGTTCCGGCACGCGGGAATAAAAATGATCTGTATCCGGTTTTTAAACCATACTGAATTTCAAACAGACCTTTTGAATTGTTAAAAATAGCTGCACCTGAAATATTCCATGCATTCTGGTTGATCGCTCTGTATGGACCTCTATAGTAGGCACCATAAGTTTGAACCTGAGTTGAACCGACGATATGGTAATCGCTGATAAAAATATTATCCACAAGACCTGTTAAATAAGGTGATAAATTAAATAATGTATTCATACCATTAACATCTTCATAATCGGGAAGACACATAGATGCCGAACTGAGCGCCATTGACGGATTGCGGACTCCGTTTGCGTCTGACCAAACTTGAGGACGTGATGGAATAGAAGTCACTGCTGTTGTTGCACTTGAATTATATAGAGTTGCATCTACTATTTTCGCGTAAGCATAAAGGCATTTGTCACCAGCATTGGTACATGTAGATGTTGTCGTCGTATTATCAAAAGTTGGATCGTCCGCGAGATTTAAACCTCGGCAGTAAAGACCACCGTCTTTCGGGTCAGTTACTGGAACTTTGGATGGATCAGCAGCGTAGTCATTATAGTCGTAAAGATCGTAGCCCAGACGCATTTTACTGAATGGCTTGCTGTTCATATCGACAACGAGTACCTGGATTTCAGTTGTGGGTATAATCCCCGGTGCGCGTGCAACTGTTGCATTTAAAGTGACTGACTGATTGTCAGTACCAAAATTAAAACGAACTCTAATCAGCTTATCCTGAATGGCCGAAATATTCAGACCGGCCAAATATAAATTTCCTTTAAAATTTTTTGGAATCGAAACTTTCTTTTTATAAGTTCCATCGAATGGATCAACAAGGTGAGAAAGCTCCACTTTAATTGATTGAAGAGTGTTCGCTGTTCCTATATTTGTATTGTTCGGAAGAGATGCTGTTCCAGAACCCGTTGTTCCTGTTTTAAGATTTGAGCCCGATGCAGATGTTTTTGAACGAACAGCGGCATTTTGCACACATGAAGATACGATTAGCGCACACGTCAAAACTGATATGTTTAAAAAATGCGTGATCGTAAATGTGTGTGACCTGATCCCCATGTCTCATCTTCTCGGTTGTTGGTACCTATTATTTTAATTTTAAAAGGAGATCTGTTGGAGAAAATGACCGAGGATTACCGTCAAGAAGTGCACTTCCAGAGGCTTATCCCATAAAAGACCTAGAAACAACTAGGCACATTTTTTTTGAATGTGAGTCTATTTATTGGCAATCAACTAGGATCGTTTAAGACCGCTTTGAGATGATAAAAAATCTTCACTGAAACTTTGGTAATGACAATCATCACAAGGGCATCAATAAAAGAATAAACGACATTCACACCAAGTTTTACCCGCCAGTCAGGTATGAAATCGAGACCCAACCCCACCAGCTCAGTGACTATTGAAGAGAGAACAAAAAAAACTATCAGTACTGAATCTTTTTTTGCCATTTTCCAGCTGACTTTAAAATAATTGATGCTGTCATTGTCGATAAGAACAGCGGCCAGCGGAACCATCGCAAGCGCCACTCCTAAAATAATTCCCGGAACAATAAAACATGCAAGCCCGATAAGCATGAGAATAGAATAATAAATTGTATAGATTAAATAAGTAGGTGCTGCGTATAAAAGTTTTTCTTTATCGCTTCCTTTAATTCTACTTTTCTCAATGAGAATCACCTGAACAACAATAATTAAATTTGCAAGCCCTACAAGCACATTCATTATGATGGAATAAAAGCTGTTATCTTCGTACCCAAGCCCGGTCCATGGAATACTTGCGAAGAAATCTGCCAGAATAAAAAAGATAAAGCAGACAGCGTAGACATTGAAGTTTTTTACAGTTTCCTGATAAGACTCTTTAAAAAAACGTCCGTATAATTTTATCGAATTCAAGCAGACTTCCTTATTTTGCTTCGAACGTTCTCTTTTCTTTGTTCTTTTGAACATGAGGCACTTTAAAAATCTGATTATGAAATGAAATATAAAATCCCGGCGCTAAAAGTTTTGAAGCAAGCAGCGCCTCTGTGACATTTTGAGTGGCATCGGTGTCGTCAAACCCCATGGGAATCATGGCACCTGTAAACACAACAGCAACTGTCGGATTTTTTATATGGTCAAAACAGTAGCTTGCACTATGCTCCATGGTATCCGTTCCGTGCAAGACTACGATGGGTGAGTTTTTTTTCATTTCAGCATTGATTGTATCGCTGATCATTTTTCTATCATTGTCATCCATATACAAAGAGTCTTTTGACAGAAGCGGATGAACTATTAAATGCGTATAAGGCATGCGCAGTTTTGAAAGGATGCGGTTACGTATACTTGTCCCGCGATTTTCCAATGAACCGTCGAATTCATCGTAGGTTTTTTCGATTGTGCCGCCGGTAGTAATAATTAAAACATCACGGGCCGAATTTTTATCAATATTTTTTTCTGTCATAGCCTTGACTCTAGTGAGTTCGATCTCATATTGTTGTTAGATTATTTTAAGTATACTTACAGGAGATTGCAATCATGACGTCACGCAAAGGAACGATTAGTGTTAACACCAAAGACATTTTTCCTATTATTAAAAAATGGCTTTACTCAGAACACGATATTTTTCTTCGCGAATTGGTAGCAAATGCTACTGACGCGATCACAAAAAGGGCCACACTCGCCCGTACTTCCAATCAGGAAATCCCTGCTGGAAAAATCACTGTCACTGTCGATAAACCATCAAAGACCATCGTCATCGAAGACAACGGACTAGGAATGACCGAGGCAGAAGTAGAAAAATACATCGCTCAACTCGCGTTTTCTGGGGCAGAAGAATTTGTTCAGAAAATGAAAGATCAGGGAAGCACTCCCAACTCAGATATCATCGGAAAATTCGGTCTAGGCTTTTATTCTGCTTTCATGGTTTCAGGCCGTGTTGAATTAGAATCTCTGTCTATGAACGAAGGCGCTGTTCCCTCTAAATGGGTTTGCGAAGGTGAAACGGATTATGAATTCGAGTCTTCAACTAAATCAGATGTTGGGACAAAAATCACTCTGCATGTGAACGCTGAATCAGAAGAATTTCTGAGTGCGTGGAAAGTGTCTGCAACACTTAAAAAGTTCTGCGATTTCATGCCGTATGAAATTTTCGTAAAGGATTCAGAAGCTGTTGAAGAGTCTGCCAATCCGGGTCTAGTCAATGAAACGCAGCCGATCTGGAAAAAAGATCCAACAACATTAGAAGACGCTGACTATATCGAGTTTTATAAAAAACAATTTCCGATGGATGGTAATCCTCTCTTTTGGATTCATCTTCGTGTAGACCACCCGTTTACGTTAGATGGTGTGCTTTTCTTCCCGAAATTAAATCCAAACAAACCTTTCAATGAATCAAATATCAAGCTTTATAACAAGCAGGTTTTTGTTTCAAACAACGTTAAAGACATCGTTCCTGAATTCCTGTCTCTTCTAAAAGGTTCAATCGATTCAAGCGACATTCCTCTGAACGTTTCACGTTCATCACTTCAAGGTGACCCCAACATTAAAAAAATCTCAAACTACGTTATTAAAAAGGTAGCTGAGAGCTTAAAGAAACTTTTCAACAACGACCGCGCCCGTTATGAAACGATCTGGGAAGATATCCAGCTTTTCATTAAGTATGGAGCGATTTCTGACTCTAAGTTCGATGAGATGATGAGAGACTACGTAATCTTCAAAAACTCTGAAGGGAAATACGTCACACTAAAAGAATATAAAGATTCAATTCCTGAAACTTTCAAAACAAAGCTTGCTGATAAAGTTCTTTATTTTGAAAAAGGAAAATCTGACCACGCTTTAAGGAAAGAATTATTAAGTGTCGGCCTCCAGGCGATTGAAACTGAATCATACATCGATCCACATTTCACTCAGCATGTAGAGATGACTAAACTTGGAGAGTCTACCTATCACTTCGCTTCAGTTGACTCTGAAATTGCAACTCTCCTTGAGCAGGATGCAACAACAGACTCTGACATAAAAGTAAAAGATCTGTTCACAAACATCTTAATCGGCAAAACAGAACACGGTACTCACACTGAAGAAGAAGAGGACATGGACTCACTTAATCATGGCGGCCTGAAAGATATCGAGATTGTAAAAATTAAAAATTCAACTTCACCTGCTTACTTCAAAGTGGATGAACAAATGAAAAGAATGCACCAGATGGCAAAAAGTATGGGCAACGATGCCATGTTCCCTATCAAAAAAACTCTGGTCATTAATCCGGGAAGCCCTATAATTCAAAATGCGTTGAAGCTGCATGAAAAAGGCAACGATGCTTTAGTGAAAAAAATCTGTCATCACGTTGAAGACCTTGCTCATATTTCATCTGAAGGTTTAAAACACGAAGACCGTGAAGCTTTCGTCAACCGCACTCAGGAGTTGATGCAGGAACTGACTAACTTAGCTCTATAATTTTTTAGAGGCCGGTTTCATCACCGGCCTTCTTTATAAAAAAATAATATTTTTCCTCAGCTACTATCGAATTGTATGAATTCACTACACTCTTTGTCGTTTTATGGTTCACTCAATTTAGAAAAATATACCTCATGACATTTTTAAGCTGCCTTACTGATGATATCTGCCTGAAATGGTACCTGAGCTTATAAACACTCCCTTTCATTCCTCTCATTTTATTTACGGCGTTCACCAGCGTCCCGCCAAAAACCCGCATCCCGATTTCCAGAATAGTATTGTTGTCTGCTTCGATTAATAAATGAACATGATCGTATTCCAGAGAATAATGAATGTTTGATGCTAAAATTGAATACGGAGAAGCTAAGGAGTTGAAAATCTTAATAGGATTCAAGTTTTCTGACAATTGCCCGACAAGGACACTGGGTCATTAACCGAGGTTTTGCGTTTGAAAGCAATGTCATCATTACTGCTAGTCCTCGCACTTTTTGCAACATCATGTTCAAGTCCTACCTGGTTTCACGTTAGTGGAGTCGACAGACATGTAGCTGCAGAAATCAATCCTCCATTAAATGCAGATCAGCTTTTTACAATTAAGAGTACATCGCAGACACAGATTGGAAAAAATTATGTGAAGGATCTGGTGGGACAGTTTAGTTATAAGGGTGTCGCTGTTGAATTTGTCGAAGATTTAAAACTATCAAATGATATAGCTTATAATATTGTTCCAACGGTAGAAAATCAGGCGTACAAAATTAAAATTATCCACTCTGTTCAGGCAAAGGTTGATGAAGATGCGCAAAAAGAGTTAGTGAGAGTTATGAACCAGTTGATGACGACAAAATTCACCAGCCAGTTTTCTGTTTTTGAACTTTATTTTAATGCGAAGACTGAAGACTTTATATCGCTTCAGGTTCTTGCTAAAGTAAGAGCGGCAGCGATTACTGCAGTTGATAATTACAATGCTGATGAGGAATATATTACAAGAAGCGCAGACAGAATTAAATACTGGGAAAATATTAACGAAAAATTTAAACACGAAGAGCGCATTTATAATAAGCAAGTAAAAGTTCAGGATGAAGCAAGACGAGTTGTAATGGATGCTCTAGATAAAGCTGCTGATGATGAACAATTCAGATCTCTGGTTGCAAAAAACGACCGCAAAGGTGCAGCGAAACTTTTAAGAAGTTATCTTCCATGGGAGCAGATGCCTCCATTTGAAAAAATGTTCTGGGAAAACCATCTGGCAATCATGGTCGATCCCCTTCCATACGAAGACAGAATTCTTATCTACCGTGGGATTGATGATGATATCGTGCAGGTCGCTCAGCAAAGCGGAAAAGAAATGTCGCGTGAAGAGGCCATCAAAGAACAAAAAATCTTTTTGATGTCGACGATGATGACAAAGAATCAGGGCACATGGAACAGAAGATTAAGATCGCTGACAGCAATGTATGAAAAGTTTATGGGAACTGACGCCAACAACTCAAGCGAGTATGTTAAGTCGACCCGTATTACAAATATGTTTGTAAAGCACTCGAGAGAGCCGAAAGGAAGTCCTTTTCTTTCCTATACTCCGAAATTCTCAATTGCGAGCTCATTTGGGTCCAAGAGAAATACAGCTTACTTCATCGACCCACGCATGATGTATTTTAACTACGCTTCTAAGTTTGCCAGTGAAGTTGAGTTCCTTCTTCCGATCATGAGTTTTCCTGATGAACTTGCGGCGGTCTACGACTCTACAATTTTTCCAATAGGCCAAGGACAGATTGAGTCTTTTATGAAAGAGAAGGCCATCAAAAAACTTGATGAACAATTAGGTGCAGGGAAAGGTACTAAAGCTTTTGAGCGTATAGAACTCAACTCTAAAAAATATTTTGCTCCTGTTATGGGAGGAAAAGTCGGTGCGGTTGCCCCTCCAAAGCCAGACGGTAAATTTATTTCATTCTTTAAATCACTTTTGGGAATGAATACCAAAAAGGTGGCAGAAGTTATCGATGAAAAAAGCAATATGCCGTGCCTGGATTTAATCCAGATGTTCTGGAAATAAAGGTGCAGAGCTTGTCAAACTTCCAGTTATCGAAGGCCCTAAATGGCCTATAATCGGCAGATGTAGCAACATTTTAAAGCTTTTTGAAAATAAACCCACTACCCCATTGAAATCTCTTTAAGGCCGACACAATTCTAATTTGACGATTTATGCCCTCACCTACATTATTTACGAATGTTAAAAACTTTTCTTGCTCTATTTATTTTTATTAGCTCTGGCGTGTTATACGCCTGTCCCGGAGCCTCTTGTAAAACAGAAATCGAACTGAAGGTGAACCTTACTGAGAATGGATTTTCGATTCTTAAAAAAGTTTTCATGAAAAAGTTTGAGGGTGTTGAGTCCCAGCGATCTGACTACTACTTCGATATTTTCCAGAACTCTCATTATTTTTTAAAGACAGCAGAGCCTCCGATAAAACTTCGCTACATGTGGGATGGATCTAACCTTATGTGGCAGACACAAAAAACGACAAAGACTGATGCACGCTCGATTTTTTCGCTGAAGACTACAGATTCGATTACAATGGATATCAAACACGACAATAAAATTTTTGAAGAAGTTCAAAGTTATCAAGCGGCTCTTTCAAAGCTTGACCCATACGCACTGACGATTGCGACAGACATTCAAAATTCAATGAATGATAATGGCGTTATTGATTTTGCCAGAACTCTTTGCACACAGTGTGCGAAAGACGCAAAATATTTCTCTACTCATATGAATACAAAAAACCGCGTGAAAATTAAGTTAAAACTCGACGATGACCAGTTCACTGTTCAATTGGGAGCTACAAATAACCGCGGTGTGATTTCTTATGAACTCGAAGCAGAAGTGAAAAAAAGCACTGACCTCTACAAGAGTGCCGATCGCTTAAACGGCTGGCTTCAATCTATTGGATTCAATTCAACAAATATCGATATTTCAGTTCCGGTAGACCCGACTGAAATCAGTGAAGGAGAGTTAAACAAACTCTTCGTGCTCGGTGTTCAGAATTTTTAACTCTTCGGGTGAGTAGAGAAGGATTAACACGCAGAGTAAAAGGATCTATCTTCACAACATCATCCACTCTGATAGCTGATTTCTTCAAACGCGATTGATTTATCTTCCAGAACTACATCACAATAAAGCGAATTACCTATGACCAGTTTTCTATCAACTGGAGGAAAGATCATCAGGATTAATTTTAATGAAAACTTAGATATTTCTCGCAAAAAAAAGCTTTAAAAACTGCCAATTTTTTTCGGCTTTAAATAAAAATAGCGGCCGGGGGACCGCTATTAGATAAAATTTTAGCTTCTTATTAATAATCTGAATTGCTTGCTAGAACTGTTTCCAGATCTGCAGCATGAGCGCGAAGTGGAATAACATTTCCAAACCCTTTTCCGTGCGTGTGTGATCTTTTTTCGTAAAGAACCTGAGACTCACCTCTTTCTGATTCTTCTTTACAAGCAATACATTCAGTCGCGACTGGTCTTGCACGAAGACGATTCGTTTCAATCTCTCCATCACACTCTTCACAAATTCCGAATGTACCATTCTTGATTTTAAAAAGAGCATTATCAATTTTCTTTAACATAAAATTTTGTCTTCCAAGAAGCTTTAGATCAAGTGCTCTCTGACGGTCTTCTTGAGAAAGATCGACTTCGTCACCTTTTTCATTTGTTGAATCGATCATCTTCATTTCGTTAAGAGTTGTCTTCTTAAGTTCAATAAAAAGATTTTCAAATTGCTTCATCATTTCACCGTTCATAAATACTCCTGTAATAAACTTTTTCAATCCTTCGTAGTACTCGTGAAAAATCCTCTCTCACAAAACCACTCTTCCTGAGTGATTGGGATTCTATAATGCATGGCCCATGCCAACTTAAAAGCTCTGATAATGCAAAAAAAAAGGGCCGTAGTGGCCCTTTATATGATCCCTATCTAATTTTTGGAGTCTAATTTACTCTGCTGTAAGTGCAATATTGTCCAGACGTAAATGAATTTTATCACTTGCATCAGTATAGTATGTACTCTTAGTTTGTGATTGTGATGATTTATTTTGAAACGAACACTTCTTATAGTCTTTGTGATCTAAAAAATCTTCAAGATCTGTCATCGCTTGGTCGAAAGGAACTTCTTCATCAGGATAGAAACGCAAAACTCTCTTTATAGATGTCTTAACGTCAGATAGAACGTCATTCGCCGTTACATCTGTGCATTTTGATAAATCGGAAACATTAACTTTTTTATCTGTAAGTCTTGTTGAAACAGGAACGTCTTCAGCAACGTCGTACATAAACTGTGCAATCGTCGAAATGGCGTCTGAATCTTTGAATAAGTAAATCGTGCGTGCATGCGCAGCTGGTGCGGTTGTAGCGATGATTAAAGTAGTTAAAACAGAAAAGGCGTACTTCATAAACTCTCCTTAGAGTGGATATGAAAGTACGCCTCCATTTTTAATATGGTAAATAATATTTTTTCATAGTAGCTATCTAATTTTTAAATAGCAGTATGAGTCACTATTTCCTCGGCAGATTTGTTATCCTGACGGGGACCCTCTCGAGTTTCCGGAGGGGTGGGTTTAGGTCGATTAGAAGTTTATTGAGCCAAGATTTTAGTGCAGAGAGTGTGAAAATTCCTTTTTTACCAATCATTCTTTGATCTCTCATGTGTGTAGTCCCCTATAAAATGTTGATCTAAGCCATCCGTGCTTCTCTACTTGCATCTCCTCCATCCTAGACGAGACCAATCGATCAAAAATCCATCCTAGATCTTTTCTCTTTCTTAATTATTACTAAAGCGAGATTCATGCCAAAAGTGGTCCTACGCAATTTCTAGAGGTTGGTCCTAAGGATACGCATAGTAATGCTTCGAAAGATGGGAAATGACACTGCCAAAAAGTAACCGATGAAAGTTTAAGGAGCGAGATGACACTGTCAGTATCCTAACATCACCTTGTAAAAATTTCTAAAAACCAAACTCCAGATTTTTTCACGGCAGAGTGGAAAAACTTAATTAATTTCAGACGTACGTTTCGGAAGAGTCTTTGTTAATGATTAATTGTCCTTTATCGATTTTTTCACGCACAACAATCATAATCCTTTCCTGGGCCTCTTCAACTTTGTTGGCAAGTTGAGGGGGTCCCATGAGGATCTCTTCCATCTCCTGGCGCATTCCACGCGGAGAATTTTTCAAGATGTGATCCTTTAATTCCGGACTCGCAATTCTAAGAGCTAGCCCCATATCAGGAATTTTTATTGATCTTAAAAGTTCGATCATCATCATCGGTGTGACATATTGAAGGTCATCAAACGTGTACATACTTTTATGAAGAACTTCGGCCATCTTCGGATCTTTTTTAGAAATGGTTTCGAGCACAGCTTCGCGCGCCGATTTCGAAAGTCCCGCCAGCATTTTCGCTGCTGCCTTTACTCCACCTTGAAATTTCATAAGACTCTCTCCTTAGCAGTTTAGCAGTGTGGATTTTCTTTCATCAGATGCGACTGCACGTAATCGAAGACACCGTCTTCTAAACTTGAAAACTCAAAACCTGGAAGTGCTTTGTGAAATTTTTCCATGTCGGCCTGAGTGTAGTACTGATACTGGCCTCGGATGGATTCCGGCATGTCGATGAATTCGATTTTCGGAGCAGCTCCCATCGCCTTAAAAGTCGCATTGATTAAATCGAGGAAGCTTCTCGCCTTTCCTGTTCCTAAATTATAAATCCCTGAGTGTATACTTTTTTCCGGATCAGCGAGCTCAATCATCACACGTACAACATCTTTAACGTAGATGAAGTCGCGCAGCTGCTCACCGTCTTTATACTCAGGTCTGTGAGACTTAAAAAGCTTTACAGGTGTCTTCGCTTTAATCTGCTCAAAAGATTTATGCACCATCGAGCGCATGTCTTCTTTATGATATTCATTTGGTCCATAGACGTTAAAGAATTTCAAACCAAACCAGTGATCCGGTTTTTTTTCTTCTCTTAAAATCCATTCATCGACCAGCTGCTTTGAGTACCCATAAGGATTCATCGGCATCAATTCATCAACCAGGTCGTGGGAGTCGCTGTAGCCGTTTTCTCCGTTTCCGTAAGTGGCCGCAGAACTCGCATAAATGAAGGGGATATTTTTTGTGGCCGCAAAACGAAACAATGCCTGTGTGTAAGAAACATTATTCTTCATCAGAAAGTCCATATTTTTTTCTGTCGTCGCTGAACTCGCGCCCATATGAAACACCAGGTCCGCTTCCGCGATCAGATCATCGTATTCACCGGAAAATAATTCGTCAGCATGAATGTACTCAAGATATTTTATTCCTCGAAGATTTTTCCATTTGCTGCCCTCTTCAAGCTTGTCGACGATGACTAAATCAGTGTGGCCTAAAACATTTAATTGTTTTGCGAGAACACTTCCGATAAACCCTGCACCACCAGTGATTAGAATCATGCACACACCTCTTGGGATTTCACACGGTCGAATAAAACTTTCCCGCCAAAAACTAAAAGGACAATAAGTTTTGTCGTATCGAGATAACGGTAAAGATTGTGATACTGAGCGTGCCTGCTTTGTAAAATGGCATACATCGGGTCAGAAACAAGAGTCTGGTGAATTTCATAAGTTGTATTGGTGATCATCGGAGTCATGTAGAACTTGTACACCAGAGATAAAATAAAAAGAGGTATCGCAAAATAAAACCATTTGCCGTTGCAGTATGTTCTCCAGTTGGCATATGAGCCGGCCAGAACCAAAACAGCGAAAACAATTTCGAAAGCATTGAAGCGGCCGAAAACTGTCATGCCGATTTTTCCGGCATCGACGATGCTTGATGAATTTCTAAACACTGTCGGAATCGTTACGATATCAACCAGCACAGTCATGAGAAACCATGCTGTAATAAAAGGCAGAACCATTTCAACAGAAACTTTTTTTAGTGTATTCATTTTTTCACCTTTTGATCTTTCATATGAACGCGTTGAAGGTACGGGTGAACAATCCATGCAACCAGTAAAACTCCGACTTCAAAAAGAATACAGCACGGAATCCATACCGAGAGCATCGAGATGACATCCGGTGGAGAAAATATCGCTGCAAAGATTGAGAGGCCTACGTAGACATAACGACGCATGCCTCGAAGAGACTGCTTCGTCACGATTCCCATGAATCCTAAAATGAGAAGAATATTGGGAACCTGAAAAATAAATCCTAAAAATAAAAGAATCTGGCTTGAAGTCTGGATGTAGTCGCGAAGGTTGATGTTCGCCTGAATATCTTTCGCTCCAACACTGGATAAAAAAGTGAAGACGAAAGGAAAAGCGATGTAGTAACCGAAGGCCATGCCGGATAAAAATAAAATCCACCCCAAAACCATGAAAGGTTTTACTGCGCGCACTTCGTGATCGTGAAGCCCCGGTCTGATAAAACTCCAGATCTGGTAAAACCAGAACGGTGAAGAAATCATAATGGCCCACCAGATTGAAACATCAACCTGCACCCACGCTTTCTCAAAAATACTATGGTAAACAAGAACTCCTGCTTTGGTGTCGTGAAGAGACTGTCTGATCGGCAGAAGAAGATACTCGGTGATATCATCGACAAAATACGTCGCCAATGCGAACGCAATCACTAAAATCCACACAATTTTCATGATCACTTTGCGTAGATCTTCTATGTGTTCCCAAAAACTCATTTCTTTCAAAGTATGCTCACTCGTGTTTCTTGCAATCTATAGCTAGAACTATATACTTAGAGCTAATAATTGTAAAAATTTGTTGGAACATTCTCATGCTAAAAAACTTTTCGGTTCTTCTAATCCTGATTGCCATTATCGGGTATAGTGCAGAGATTTTCGCTGCTCCGAACTTATTGTTACGATGCTTAGCAAAAGAAGAAGAGAAACTAAATAAGAGAAACACTCAGAACGCTCTCTATCGATTGAACCAGGAATTCGTCAATGAACTTGCGAGCTCCAATGATATCATGCTTAAGAAAACTTACGTTGATGAAATCTGCAACTCGCGCACCTACTCGCCTTCAGTCGGCCTCCTTCGCCTGCTTTTAATGAAAGAGCATGAGCTCTACGATCTTTCATTGAGCGGTGTGGATATCAGTATGCGTCCTTTTAAAATGGGCTACATCAATGAGTTCCAGAAACAGGTTCCGAGAATGTTCATTCAGTATTTATCAGGACTGCAAAGTGAAATGGCAACACCTGACTGCCTGGAAAAAAATATCAGGGAGCTTGAAGGCTTCAACGAAAAAATAAAATACCTGGAAGAAGAGCTATCAACTCACCAGCTAATTACACAAAAAAATAAAATCAATACAATTTTTTTGAAGCTGAAAAATTTCAATGAATATAAAGCGAAATGTTTAGCTGAAGCGAAAAATTCAGGCAAGTTCAAGCTTAAGAAAAAACAAAACGCCCATCTCTGATTTTAAGTAATCACTCAAAGCATGTAGAAGGCCGCTGGTAATTTTCTCGTTAGTAGAATTAATTTTTACGGTTAAATGATGCCCTTCGATCGCGGTAAATTCAATTTCAAACTGCCCTGTAATCTTCTCTCTTCCCATCCATGTGTTTTTTAATTCATCGAGTTTGATGATGAGTGGTCCTGGATACATTCCAGCGACCTTAATCCAGTTTCCTTTGTCATCGAAGCGTGACTTCGAATGGTCAAGGCCTTTGATCAATCCGTTTTCAGCACGGGTTTTTATGATGAGTTTTTCAATCGCTGGTCTGCATGTTCCGCAAGCGCTTGAGGCCATGGTTTCCTGAATCAGTGTTTTTAATTCAAAGTCTTTATTCGCGAGAACTTTTTTAACGATGTCTTTTTTTGTGACAGAAAAACACAAGCATAAAAGATCAGTCTGTTCTTTTAAAAAACCGCCTTCACCCGTGTATGAAACGAGAGACTCGCGCAGAAGCCACAGGCCTTTGGGCATGATCGGTTTTTCGCCATTGGGAAGTTTTGTTTCAAGGGCAAATGTATTGCGCTTGAGTGATTTCAATTCTTCAATCGTTTTTCCGATGACAGAAAGACGAAGCTCTTCCAGCTCCATTTTATAATATGAAGCTTTAGGGCCGTCGAAAAAAAAATCTTTGATGATGTCTGATTTAGGATCGATGTCGAGAAAGAGAGAGACTTCGGATGACGCCGCTTTGGCATTAAAAAAGGCAGTCGACTCCATCATAATTATTATCTTGGTTCGTCAGATCTTAACGTTAAAATTTCATGACCATCCGGAGTCACAAGAATTGTGTGCTCGAATTGCGCCGACCATTTTTTATCTCTCGTTACAACTGTCCAGCCGTCTTTTAAAACACGCCCTTCTTTTTTTCCAAGGTTGATCATGGGCTCGATTGTAAAAGTCATTCCCGGCTTCATTTCCGGGCCTGTTCCTTTTTTCCCGACGTGAACCACTTGTGGGGCCTCGTGGAATTCACGGCCGATACCGTGGCCGCAATAATCTTCAACAACACTATAACCGTATCCATGAGCAAGCTCTTGAATCACAGCACCGATGTCACCGATACGTCCGCCTGGGCGAACAATTTTTATAGCCTCGCGTGTACATTCGTACGTGACTTGTACTAATTTTTTTACTTCGTCAGAAACGGATCCCACAAGAAAGGTTTTGTTAGTATCACCGTGGAACTTGTTCAAATACGTTGTAACATCAATATTTAGGATGTCTCCGTCCTTCACAAATTCATCATCGCGAGGAATTCCGTGGCAAATAATTTCGTTTAAGGATGTACAAACTGATTTCGGGAATCCATGATAATTAAGACACGAAGGATAGGCACCATTTGCGACAATGAAGTCATGACATAGCTTATCTAGATGGCCAGTACTTACACCCGGAACCACGAAGGGACCGATGTATTCTAAAGTCTGCGCCGCTAGCTTACTAGTCGCTCTCATCAATTCAATTTCGCGCGCCGATTTAATGGTAATCATAATTAAATTCCTGTTGATGTCCTAAAAGTGTCTAAACGTTAGACAAACTTTTGAATAATTTTCACTCCACACATTGATGCGTGGAGTAAACTCATGGATCTGGTAATATTTCAATATATTGCCCGTTTGGAGACCCGATGAAGACATTAAGTCTATTTATACTAACGTTGCTCGTGCTTTACAATCCTAAAGTACAGGCCCAATTCGCTAATAAAGCTGGTCAGGCAGACGTTATCCAGCTGCAGGACGCAGAGTACGAACTCGATCACAATATCATACTTAAAAAGAAGAACCCTTTAAAGGATGTTAACGACAATATGGAGTCCTATGTCCTGTTGTCTAAGTTATTTAAAGAGTACCAGCTCCACAATATTGCTTTATCGACGGCATTGCTGGAGAAATTGAAAAACAACAAAACTTTCTCAGGTGATGATCTTTATTTAATCAAACGCACATTCGATGTTTTTTATAAAATGAATACTAAAATGATCGAGTTTGGATCAGTTTATCAGTTTAAATCATCGACGATGTCTAAAACTTTCAGCAATCCGGAAAATAAACTTTCAATGGTCAAGGCCCACTTAATCTGGCTTTCTTCTAACCTGATGGTTATGGACCAGATGATGGAGATGCACAAAATTCTTTATGCTACTGACGGCGGATTCAGAAGAATTTTCAAAAATAGCATTGAAGCTGCAAAAATTTCTGAAGAAGATAAAAGTATTTTAAAAGAGCTTACGAAACAGGTGGCAGAGGTTAAAGAAACCATTGAAGGCCAAAAATTTCTTCAACAGATTACGCTGGTGCGCTCAATTGAAGCAGATTTGAGAAAAGTACTGGTGAGCGCGCCGAATGCACTTATTGTTCTCGATGAGACAATCAGTAACAATATTTCAGAACAAATCGCTCATGGTAAAACAAAATTTGATCTACCTGCATTTGGATTAACGGATGCGATCATCGGTATTTTTAATAAACTTACCAATTGGCTGAGCGGTGTATTCGGAAATATTGCAGGAAATGTCCAATGGAGAAAAGGCTATTTATTTGATAACGGCCCTGCTCTAGATATTGCAAAAAACTCTCTTCGTCCGATGGATATTATTCTTGAAAAAAGTCCATTTGTGCTGACTGATAAAATTATTCCAGGACACTATGGTCACGTTGCAATTTATTTAGGAACGCGCGCTCAGCTTGAAGCGATCGGACAATGGAATCATCCGGACATCATTCCTTACCAGGATGATATTGAAGCAGGAAATACAATTTTAGAAGCTGTTCGCCCGGGTGTGCGACTGAATTCTGTTGAAGCATTCATGAACATCGACGAGATGACAATTATTCACAAACTGGATGAAATGGATTCACCTGATGCCGTTGCAGAACAGATCAGACGCGGTATAGATCAGATGGGCAAAGACTATGATTTTAATTTTGATATTTCGACACTCGATAAAATTGTCTGCTCGGAATTAATCTACATTGTTTTTGGAAATGTCAGCTGGCCAACACGTTATCGCGTGGGACGCCCGACAGTTACTCCGGACGATATTGCAGAGGTCTTGTTCTACAAGAATACTAAATTCAAAGTTCGTGACTATTTAGTATCTACTGAGCGTCATAGAGTGGATCTGGCCACTGTTGGTGCACTTGCTGATATTTTTGAGTATGAATTACGCGCTGAAAACGGTGAAGTCATAAAAGATCCGAAAGATCCTACGAATAGCTTCTGGAAACAAGAGACAAAGTGCTATAATCTTGCAGACGGAAGCACCAAAATCAGCGACCGTGGATTTTCTAAAACATGCAAGACGACATACAAAGAATTTTATTATGAAGAACTTGGACACCAGCAAGCTTACAATTAAAAGAACGAGTATATCGCCTTACTTCTCGCCCGAATTTAATCAGAAAGAAATTGAAACATTATATCCTTACGTCGACATGCTCCCATCGGGATCTGTCGACGTTACGGACATGCTCATAACCAACACACATACTAATTTTAATCTTCTAAGTTTTGAACAGATTGAAAAATTAAAACTTATCATTCATCCGAACTCAGGCTATGACAATATTCCGATAGATTTTGTAAAAGGATCAAAAGCTCCGATCATCATCGGCAGCACGATCCGTGCGCAGGCGGTCTCACAATACATCATGAGCGCGCTTCTCAATCACTTCTCGCCTATTCCATCCAGCAATCAATGGGATTGGGACAGAAAATGGCCGAGACGTTTACTAACGGATTTAAAAGTAGTGATGCTTGGTTACGGACATATTGGAAAAATTTTAAATGCGGCTTTAACTCCGTTAGTGAAAGAGCTAGTGATCTACGATCCGTTTGAAAATAAAACCCAGCTGGATCACAAACAAGCTGATGTTGTAATTCTCGCGTGTGGATTGAATTCGAAAAATCGTCACATAATCGATAAGAATTTTTTGAATGCAGTTAAAGAAAATATACTTGTGATCAATGCTGCCCGCGGTGAGTTAGTGAAGACGGCCGACTTGATAAATTTTCTTATGGCCAATGATGAGGCGTATGCAGTTTTAGATGTCTTTGAAAAAGAACCAAATGATTTTTCAGACTTCAGGCATTTAAAAAATGTGAGACTTACATCTCACATCGCCGGTGTTTTTAAAAATATAGATACACTTACACTGGAGTTTGAACTTGAAGTCATCAGGGATTTTTCTTCGATGACTGAATTCGATTTCAAAAATAAATACCAGAAAATGATTCTGCAAAATAAACTCAGACCAGAAATAGGATTAATATGACTGCACAATCGCGCCAGGAATTTATTTCCAAAATGAAGCATTACCTTACGCCTCCCGGTGAGGGAGTTTTCACTGTGCATACGGCAGCTGATAAAAGAATCAATCTCCAGAAAAAGATCTTCGGTGCTGATGCCATAAAAGAAAATAGAGTTCGTGAAATCTGGGAACAGAGTTTAGAGAAAACTCTTCCATTGTCAAAATGTGTGATCTTCGGAATTCCATCGGACTGCGGTGGTGGTATCCAAAGAGGAGCCAACTGGGGGCCTCTGTTTCTTCGTGAAACTTTAATTAATTCCAGAGATGAGCTGAATGCCTACGATGTCGGTGATGTGAGAACAATACCGCATCTTTTGCACGATAAATATTTAAATGATGAAACGATTTCAAAATGCAGACTGGCACTTTATAAAAACGAAAAAATTGCCTTGCCCGTCTCTCCTTTGTCGATTGCCTATGATTTTGCAAAAGGTTTTCACGAACAATATCCTGCAAAATCTATTTTCATGATCGGCGGAGATCACTCTGTAAGTTATCCGATGGTGCGCGCTTATCTTGAAGCAAAAAAAGCTCAGGGTAAAAAAGTGGCACTTGTTCACTTTGATGCTCATACTGATTTATCGGAAGAGCGTCTGGGAATTGATATTTGCTTCGGAACGTGGACTTCACAAATTATGCCGTTTCTTGAAACACCCAAGCATCTCGTTCAGATTGGAATCCGTTCGAGCGGCCAGGAGCGCGCTTATTGGGAAAAGAAATTCGGCCACACACAAATCTGGGCAAAAGATCTTTTCGACCGCGGAGCAAATGCTATCGCTGACGATGTTGTTACTGAGTTAAAAAAATTAAATGTTGAAGAAATTTATATCAGCTTTGATATCGATGCTCTCGATATTGAATACGCCGGTGCAACAGGAACTCCTGAGGCGGGAGGACTGAGCCCGCACGAACCAATGCTCATCATGCAGGCGCTTTTTGAAAACTTCAGAATCGGCGGAGCTGATATGGTGGAGATTGCGCCTCAGGTAAAGTCGGCCGCTGTAAAACAAATAGAGCCGGAAACAACTTTAATGGTTGCTGCTTCTCTTTCAACATTTTTAATCCAGGCCATGGGTAGCAAATAAATGGCGATTGCGGATTTTCCACCAGTAAACTCAGCTGATGAACACGGACTTCTCGCTCTGGGTGGTGATCTGGATGTGAACTCGCTTTTGCTCGCCTACTCACGCGGAATTTTTCCGTGGCCTATTTCAGATGAATACCCTCTTGCATGGTTTTCGCCAGACCCACGCGGAATTTTAGTTTTTGAAAAACTTCATATTTCAAAAAGCCTTAAAAAATTTCTCAAGATCAATCCTTACGAAATTAAATTCAATACCAATTTCGAGCAGGTTATTATGAACTGTGCGATGGTGGCCCGCTCAGATAATCAGGGAACGTGGATCACCCAGGATATTATCGACAGCTATATCAGGCTTCACAAAGAAGGTTATGCTTATTCTGTTGAGACCTATTTGGAAGGCCGTCTGGTGGGCGGCGTATACGGTGTTTGCATCAACCGCTTTTATTCGGGCGAGTCTATGTTTCATAAGGCCGACAATGCTTCTAAAGTCGCGCTCATTGCCCTTTTATACTCTCTTAATCAACAGAATATCGGCTGGCTCGACACCCAGATGGTCACTCCGGTGGTCGAAAGCCTTGGCGGAATAGAAATCCCTCGCGAGATCTATCTTAAGATGCTGGAAGTGGCGATCAAAAGACCTGTCTAATCTTTAAACACCCCCTGGAAAAATATTCAAAAACACTCTCCAATACACCTAAATCTAATATTATGAGGGAATGAAAATATCAATTTTAGCTCTATTTTTAATGCTCTTGAGCATTAACTCGAACACTCTCCACGCAGGAGATGTATGTTCTGAATCACTTTCCGCACACATTCAGGAAATTGATTCTTCGGAGAGTTTTTTAAAAACTCTTGCCGAGCATGCAAAAGATATTTCGCCTTTTGAAATCATTCAAATGCAAAAGACGATGACAAAAAGATATAAGAGTTTAAAAAACTTTCTCTCAGCTTATAACAATGAGAAGGCCAATTGTGCTCCAAAAATTCTTTCGACTGCTGTCGCAATTTACGATTATTCAAAGGTTGGAAAAAGTATTTTAGCTAATACTGTTTTAAGAAGAGTTTTTCTGGGTTTCGTTAAATATCCTCTTTATGAATTAACCGATTATATCTACAACTACAGAAAATACACTTCAAATGAACTGATGAATCAGGTAACAGCAGAAATCGACGCTTCTAAAGTTGTTCTTCCTGAAGGTGTAGAATTTCACACTACCGATAAAGACTACGATCCCAATCTTTACGCTCTTTCAGATAAGGCCATCGGTGGAACAACTACACTGTTTGCCAGTGCTGCAAAAATATGGGGATTCATTTCTGACCATGTTAAGTGGAGAGAAGGAAGAATCAGAGATAATTCAGAAGCGACAAAAATTCTTCGTGAAAATTTTAGACCGCTTGATTTAGTTTATGAAAAAAGAGAGTTCAGACTTTCAAATTATACTATTCCGGGGCATTTCGGACACGTCGGAGTATGGCTTGGAACAAAAGATGAATTAGTGGCGCTTGGAATCTGGGATAAAGAATATTTTGCTCCGTTCAGATCATTTGTAGAGGCCGGAAAAAACATTATTGAGATTAGAAAAGAAGGTCTTGGCTTCCAGAGCATTGATACATTCATTAACCTTGATGAAATCGCTGTTACAAGAATAAAAGGTATAGCTCTTCGTGCAGACGAGGTTTACGAAGGACTCAGTGAGCAGATCGGAAAACGTTACGACTATAAATTTGATGCGAGAACTGCTGATAAAATTACATGCGCAGAATTGATTGCCTTTTCTTATGGTGATATCAAATGGCCGCAGACTAAAACTCTTTTCCAAATCAGTCTTCGTCCGGATGACCTTGCAGTACTGACTTTAGATAAATCTTCACCTGCTGAATTTGTTTTATACTTCGAAGGCATCAAGAAAAAAGACGGCGGCGGATTCGAAAGCAAAAACTTTGAAGAATGGTCTAAACTTTTTAAAACTAAAGATCATTTATCTGAAGAAGAAATAAAACTCGTGGCTGAAAAGAAAGTGAAAGAACAACGCGAAAGAGACGAGAGAAATGAGTTTCAGAAGATGTATAGTGGGGCCTAATGGAAAGGTTCCTGGAAAAGTTCCAGCAGACTTGCGGTAGCAATGGAGCGTTAATAATTACGCTCCATCAAATGAATACAAATAAACCTATAAACGAAGCTTCAATCTATCTTTATCATCAACAGTAGAAACAATCCCACGTCCACCGTTAAGAGACTTTCTAAACGCCAGCTCATGGTGATCCGCAACCCACTCCTGCTCAGCATGCCCCGACATTTCATACTCACCAGAAAGACGAATAGCATCTACAGGACAGGCCTCTTCACAAAATCCACAGAACACACAACGAAGCATTTCGATTTCAAAAGAGACCGGTGCTTTTTCAACCTCATTATCCGAATCATCAGCGGCCACAATGTGAATACACTGAGCAGGACAATAAGTTGAACAAAGCATGCAAGATGTGCATCTTAATGTTCCATCTTCTTTAACAGTAAGAATATGCTTTCCTTTAAATCTATCAGAGTAGAAATACTTCTCTTCAGGATAATTCAAAGTCATACGGTCATGTCTGAACAAGTTACTTAACAAGTTCATCATCGTGATTTTTAAACCAAGATATAAACCTTTTAAAAAACCATGTTGTTTGTATAGATCAGCTTTTAAAATCATGCGTTCACCCAATTTCCATAATAGCTAATGTCTTTTGTTGTTTCACCGTAGCTTAATCCAGCATTCAATTTTCTGATGTCGCCTTTGAAGTTCACAATGTCGCCTTCTTTTTCAAGAAAGCTTGGAACCGGAAGAAGATAATTGAAAACTTTCATGCTCGATAAAGTTTCACCTGGAGTTAAAGCGATACGAGTTCCAGCTTTTTCGATTTTAGTAAGAAGTGTATTGAAGTGATCTTCATTATAAAGAATTTCAGGAACAACAACGTACACGATATCAGATGAGCTGATTCCATTTAATAATTTATCTAAAGCAGCAGGAGTTGAATCTATTCCTGCCTTCTTGAAAGCATGTTCTGCTCCACGAAGGTTAGCATTCTTCTCACCACGTTTTAGAATCCCATCGAAGTCCGCTCCAAGTTTTGGAAGTGTGTATAAGGCCACTTCTGCTTTTGAGCCAACTTCATGGAAGAATTTTTCATACTCTTGATTTGTAAGCGATGTTGAAAGGATGAATTTTGCTTTTTTCCCTCTAACTTTTTCGATAATGTTTAATTCATCTGCAGGAACGAATAATCCGTTCATGTTTTCAGAAGCGTTTTGAAGTCTTGTCGGGCTCGAAACATGCTTGTAGATATAACGGCCGTCATCACACATCCAGTGACCGTTGACAGTTTCATCAAAAACTGGCTTCACTCTATATGAACCGTTTTTGTTCTGAGAAACTTTAACAGAGCATCCAGTTTCGCATCCGATACATGTAGTGAAAACTTCTTCAAGGAACCAAACACGCTGCTTAAATCTGAAATCTTTTGAAGTTAAGGCTCCAACAGGACAGATATCAACTAGGTTTTGGGCGTAATCATTTTTTAATTTTTCGTTAACCGTGATTTCTGCATGATCTCCTCGATTTAAAATTCCAAGCTCATTCGTCTTCGTCACTTCTTCAGTAAAACGAGTACAACGAGAGCAAAGAATACATCTTTCAGCATCGAGCATAACGTTCTTGCCGATGTCCTGTACTTTTACTTTATGAACTTTCTTGTCGATCATTTGCGAATCGTACTGCCCGTGCTTCATATAATAGTCCTGAAGACCGCACTCGCCCGCCTGGTCACAAACCGGGCAATCAAGAGGGTGATTCAGTAGGTGGAACTGAAGTGTGTTTTCAACAGCAGCTTTAATTTTTGGAGTGTCGTTACGAACATCCATTCCTTCGCCACAAGTTGCATTACACGCCGGGAACGGACGAGGTACACCGTCTTGTTCAACCATACACATTCTGCAAACACCTGCGATTGATAATCCAGCATGGTAGCAGTAATGAGCTACTTCCTGGCCA
>JACMRM010000266.1 GCA_014376445.1 Bacteriovorax sp.
ATTTTGTTGTCATCGATAAGTTTTTCAACAACACCTTGTCCGAAAGTCGGATGGTCAATAACATCTCCCATTGCGAAAGAAGCTTTCATTGAATATTCTTTTGAGCTACTAGTCATTTTGTTGATTGCTTTGTTCCATAATTCACCAACTGTTTCAGTTGATTTTTTAGAACCTGCTCTCTTGGCTGACTTGATCACTCTATCAACAGATGCTTTTTTCTTTTTTGCGCTTGGATCTTTGAATGACTGAGTCGACTTACATGTTTTACACTGGACTTTATCAGGCACTGTAGCTGATTTCATCGTTACGATGATGTGTGCTAGGATTAATTTGCATTTTGAACAATTAGAGAGAATTTCTTTTCCGACACCGATAGCAGCAGACATAATGGACCTTTTGAAGAAGGGAATTCAACAAGAGTATAGAAAGTGGACGATTCTGTAAAGGACAATAAGCCAAAGGCGACCCTGGTCACAGTGAAAATGGACGATAAGGCCCGTTTACTTCCAACAAAGCCGGGTTGTTATTTGATGAAGAACAAGGATCAACAAATAATTTACGTTGGCAAGGCGAAAAATTTGCGTTCGCGTGTCACGTCATATTTTAATAATTCTGCAAAAAACGCCAAAACAGAAATTCTTGTGGGCCATATTGTCGACTTTGATTTCATCATGACGACGTCTGATGCAGAAAGTTTTGTTCTTGAAAATACGCTCATAAAAAAACACACTCCGAAATATAACATTCGTTTGAAAGACGATAAATCTTATCCATACGTGCTGATTAATCACAATGAACCATTTCCTCGTTTAGAGTTCATGAGACGAGTGAAGCGTGGAAAAGGTGTGGAAGTTTTCGGACCTTTTGTTACGGGAAGCAATGTGTGGGACATTCTTCGAATTCTCACTCAAAGTTTTTGCCTGCGCGATTGTAAACTTTCTGAATTCAAAAAAAGGAAAGAGCCTTGTTTGTTGTATCAGATGCATCAATGTTCTGCTCCTTGTGTGGGAAAAATTGATGAAGCTTCTTATTCAGATGACCTCGCGTTTGCGCGTGATATGTTTTCGGGAAGCGGGACAAAAACTATTCGTGAATTAGAAAAGAGAATGGAGACGGCCGCAGAAAATGAAGAGTTTGAAAAGGCGACTTTAATTCGTGACAATTTAAAAACGCTGCTAGCGTTTGCAAATAATTTCAAACAGGAAAATGCTGAGCACGGCGATGACAGAAATCTTGATGTGATTGCATTTTATCAGGGAGAAATTGAAGTTGATATTTCAATTTACATGATGAGAAATGGTGTATTGTTAGGGCATAAGAACTTTAACTTTTCTAATTTAGATATTGTGGAGAGTGTGGAAGACTCTGTTCTCAATTATTTATTTCAGTACTATTCTACGACTTATGATTCACTTCCACAGTTAATTATTACTCAAATGACTTCGGAGAGTAATGAGCTTTTAGAAGCAGGGATCACGACTATTGATAAAAATATTCGCGTACGTCCGCCGCAGAAAAAATATGATTCGTTTTTAAATCTTACGCGTGATCATGCTTTCGAACAACAGCGGGTTCGCTTATTACATGAAGATTCAGTCTATGTTGGATTGAATAAACTGAAAGATTTATTGTCGCTGAAAGAGCGTCCAGTCGTTCTTGAATGTTACGATATTGCGATTTTTCAGGGGTCATCACCGACAGCATCTCAGATTGTTTTTCACGATGGAAAACCTGATAAGAAAAATTATCGTTACTACCATCTGGAAGAATTGCCGGAAGGAAACAACGATTTTGCGATGATGAGGCAGTTGATTTTAAGGCGCGCGGACAATGGAAGTTTGCCTGATGTGTTTATTGTCGACGGTGGGTTGGGGCAGGTAAATGTTTTTAAGGAAGCACTTCGCGAACTGGAAATTCCTATTCCGGTGATCGGGATTGCAAAATCTAAAAATGTGCGCGTGAAAGATGGTTTTAGAATGGAAGATATTAAAAAATCTGAAGAGAGATTGATAATTCCAGGAAGATCAAATCCCTATTTTTTAAATCAGAATAGATCGCTGTTTAAAATTATTGTTCAGATGAGAGATGAGGCGCATAGATTTTCCAGAAAGCTTCACCATAAAGAAGAGATTAAAAGAGTTTTTAATAAGAAGGTTGAAAGAAAGCCTCGAGTTCCGAAAACTCCGAAGGAACTAAAAAAAGAAAGGATTGATAAAACTGCGGTTGAAATTAGTCTGGATGATTTTGAATTAGATAGTGAGGATTAGAAAAAAGCCCCCTTCTTTACGAGGGCTTTGAGACTCAATCGAGTGGCGTTCATATTATTAATTACGAGCCTTACGATGAGTAAAATAAAACTAGTTAATTACGTGAATGATTTTTCTATTACCTTGTCCGCAATCAGGACATCTGGCCGACTCTTGCATTAAAAGATTTTTGTAATCTGATAAATGTGTAAGAACCAGTTTCGCTCCACAGATCTGACATTCGTTAATGATTTTCTTAACGTTTTTTATGTCACCGTAGTACTCTTGGAAGTTCTCAAATTTGTAATCAGTTTCCATTGACATGCAGGGCTCCTTTTAGGTTACATATTCTTTTTCGGATTAAGTTCCGTGCGTCTTTACACTCAGGCCTGAAAATGGGAACTTAGGGATAAATTTGCTTATGGAATCAAACTTCAAAAAAATTATTCAAAAAACTAAAGCTTGGACTCAGGGGGTTGAACCTCTCTCTCAAACTTTTGAAGGCGCGCTTTTTAAAGATGCTGCCTGGCCGTTTATGTTTGATGAGTCTGTAAGTGTTGAATCTATTTCCCCTATGAAAAAAGAGGGTTTAAACGTATCTCAGGCAGCTTTAGGGCCATCTATAGTAACGGCCATTAAGACATCAGAGTTTGTAGCCAAAAAAGATTCTTTATCACTGGTTTTATTTGTAGGGGATACATTTGTTGACGGTTCTGGTGAGGATCTTTTAGGTAAAATGATTCAGGCAATGAAGCTTAAGCCAAATGAAGTTAATCGAGTGACATTTAAAGAAGCATTGGATGATGTAAATGATTTAGCAGAAAATTTAATTCGGCCATCGGCCGAGACATCAGATTTAATTGATCAAATAAAAAAATTTAAACCACATATAGTTGTGAGTCTCGGTGCCACAGTCACTAACATCCTGCTGGGAAAACGAGAGAAATTGTCGGGTATTCACGGGCAATTTTTTGAGAAGTCACTGGAATCAGGAAGTGAAAAATATACTTATCAGGTCATGCCGATATTTCATCCCGATTTTCTTGTCATCAATCCGAACATGAAGCGCACGGCGTGGATTGATCTTCAAAAAGTAATGGAACGTGTAGGGAAAATTTGATCGTCCTTGTGGGAGGATCGGGTTATTGGCTACAATAAAAGGATGTGATTTCCAGGAAGGAAATCAAACCCTGCGAGTCGGATGCTCAAGATATTACTCCTCACATTTGTTGTCGTGCTTGGAACATTGAAAAGTGTTTCTGCAAAAGCTCCAGTTGTGAGTGTACGCATTGGAAAATCTTTAAAAGCAATCAATGTAACCGGCCTCGATTTAAAACGCCATCTTATATTCAACGACGATTATAAAAGCTACACCGGAAAACAAACGGTGAAATTTAACTGTGAAACTTACACAACATTAAACAAGCACAGAAACACACCTATACTTTTAGCAACGCTGGAGTCGCCTACAGGACTTTTGTCTTATGGCAATGTTAAGTATCAGGGACTGTTTAAAGTCATCACAAATCCGCGAGGAGACAGCTGCGACATCATTAATGACATTCCAATGGAAGATTATATTTCGTCGTTGTTAACAAAAGAGATGAACTCAAGCTGGCCGATAGAAGCATTGAAAGCACAGGCCGTTGCTGCAAGAACTTATGCTCTTCACAAAATGCAAAGTCAGCAGGTGAGTAAAGAACTGGGGAGTGAAGCTTTTTACGATTTAGAAAGTTCTGAAAAGCATCAGGTCGGCGGAGCTTTTTTTGATGCCACTGATACAACTATCAATGCAAGTTATGCGACAAAAGGTGAAGTGCTGTTAACGGGAGATGGAAAACTTCGTCCAATTTTTTTCCACGCTAAATGCGGTGGACGAACTCTACGTCCAGATCAGGTCTGGCACAACAAAGAAGAAAGTTATCAGTCAGTGAACTGCCCTTTTTGTCACGGCATCGGACCTAAAAACTGGTCGCGTGTAATCGGTCTTGATCGAATCAAAACTTTTTTCAGATGGGCCAATAGTCAGAAACTTCTTTCTGAACCTCTGGAGGTGGATTTCAACTCTGTTGTTTTAGTTCCCGACAACATCGATAGATTTACTGTAAATTTCTACATCAACGACAGACCGTATATTGTGGAGAAAGCAGTTCTTCGCAGGTACTTCGGAAATGTCGTCTTTCCTTCGAACTCATTTTCTCTGGAAATGAGAAGCGGCGGCTTCATGATTAATGGCGAAGGTCTGGGGCATGGAGTAGGTTTATGTCAGATGGGTGCTTTTGCACTGGCAAAGCAGGGCTGGTCTTATAAAAAAATTCTTGCTCACTACTTTCCTGATCACGTTCTGAAAAAGATGTATTAGACTAGAGTCTAATGATATTTTTAAAATCAGTTCTTATTTTTGGTTTTAGCTTCGTCTGCCTTTGTAGGGCAGAAGCCTTGACTATTCTTATTGATCCCGGTCACGGTGGGGATGAGTTTGGTGCCGTGGCCATGAGCCAGGAAAAAAATCCGCAGCCGATTAAAGAAAAAGATATCTCGTTGGCGATTTCAAAAAGAATTTACGATATTCTCCGCGAAAAAAATTACAGCGTATTTTTAACAAGAAGTATGGATCGTACAGTGACTTTGCCTGAACGTGCAGCGATTGCTGAAAAAACCAAAGCAGATCTTTTTATATCGGTTCATATCAACTCAAGTCCTGAAGGCGGAGCTGTTGGGTTTGAAACTTACTATCTGGATAATCATGATGACGTTGCGATGAAGAAAGTTGAGAAGACGGAAAACATTCAGTCGTCAGGCGATGAAGTAGTCGTTCAGCAGATTCTTGTTGATTTAGTTGTTCAGCAGACAGTAAATACATCAAAGCCGCTGGCGGAAAGCATTCACTCGCAGTTAAAATCAACTGTCGGAAAAAAATATGGAATTAAAAGCCGCGGGATTAAACCCGGGCTGTTTTTTGTTTTAGCTTTATCAAAACGTCCGGGAGTGCTTCTTGAAGTGGGATTTATTTCAACTTACAAAGAAAGAGTGCGTATGATGAATCCGAAATTTCAGGATGATTATGCGAGAGCTGTTGTGATTGGGATTGAGAATTATATTAAAGGACAGAAAAAAAGACCGGTTCGAATTATTAAAACAAAAAAATAAAAAAGCCCTCTCGAGGGCCTTTTTATATTAGAACTGACCGTTACAAGTCGGTTTAGTAAATGATGTTGGAATTTGAGCATCAGGCGGTGAGTACGGGTTGCTTGACGATCTTCTAGAGATGATTGAAGTGTTCTGAGCTAGATCGACTACACTGTATCCGCAGTATGCATTGCTATCCAGAACTATTCCGTACGGGGTCTGGAAAGTATCAAGAGCTCTTTCGTTTGAGATAACCGATGGAAGACCGTTGCTACTTTTCATTTCACAAAATGAAATTGTAACGTTAAATCCAACTACCTGAGATCCATTTGCAATTTGAGTAACAAACATAATATCACGGTAAGCACTTACACCAACCCACATTTTGCTGACAGTTCCACTTGACATAAACTCAGGCTGCCAGCCACCAGTGATGGTCGTTCCAGATTTATATCCACCGTTAACGTGAAAACTTATGTCATTGGTTAATCTATAAGAACCATTCAAACAGGCAACATTCGCTTTCATACTCGATACCTGATTTATAATCGTACCACCAATAGATGAAGATAAAGAAGGGTTGTTCGATGTGAAAGGAGAGGACCCGGAAAAATTGCTGCTCACTTTATTTTCTTTTTTACCACAAGAAGTAAGTGTAAGAGCACCTACGATCAGGCAAAAGTGTAAAGTATAATTTAAACGCGATTTCATCTCATTTCTCCATGAGTAGGATTTATGTCTTCTGTCTGATCGGATAATTTAGCAGATTACTTTAATTCTTTCCGGGTAGAAGTTAAAAAAAGTCAGGTATTGCTAAGAATTTTCAAGATTTAGACGATAGGTTTTCCAAATAGTAAGTAAAATAGTTTATCTCACATATAATGAAGGTTATCATGAAGCCGTTTGCAAAATTTAAAGAAAGGGTCGTGAAGCACTGGAATGATGAAGAACATATGTTCAAGATTGGAATGGGGCTTAAATTCCTAGGTGTTTCAGTTTTCTGTTTGCTATCCGTCTTATTGTTTACATATCTGCTAATCCGCATCGATCTTATTTTTTTCGTCTCGCATGGGTTTCCGGGAGCAGCAGAATTCCAGGCTGCATTTTATGAATACATCTATTCAGCTTTTTCAGATGAACTTATATGGATAGCAATAGCTGCTGTTTTTACCTTTGGACTTGGCTATTATTTATCCGGTATCATGATCAGGCCATTTAAAGTTATAGGTGAGTACTGCGACGATAAGATTAATAATAAGAAAAATTTTTATACACCAGATTTTTTCTCTGACTTAAAATTGCTGACATCTTTTTCAGTTTTTTTCTTTACTAAAATTGATGAAGCAGGAATAAAAGGAAAGCTGGAGAATATTGAAATACCTGCACACTTTACACGCATTCATAAGCCAAGCTTTGAAAAAAACTTTTTTTTCAATTATCTTTTTATCATCGCAATCTTTGCTCTTTTGTCATCATTAGGGATTGTTTTTTTAAACATTGAAATCCGAGATCACATGTTTGAGCTCGCGAAAAAATTTCTGGCCCACAATAATCAGGTCACATATTTCCTTGATGAGCAGTTTGTTATCGCAGACATCGCTGTTTATTTCTTCGTAATGCTTCATCTCATTCTTTATTTCTTACTGGGTGTGCACCTCTATTCAAAAATCGCCACTCCGGCATTTGCGGTGTTCGCAACGATGCGCTCATATCTGCGCGGCAATCATCACAACAGAGTTCATTTGATTGGGTATTATTACCTGCGCAAAGACTGCCGCAAGATCAATAAATATCTGGATCATGTACAAAAGAACCTGACTTAAACAGTTTGAAAAAGAATCGTTTTTTATTCTTTGAAAAAAACCTAAAAGTTTGCGAAACTGTAATGACAAATTATTGTTAAACTCACTGACCCAGGTCAACCCAAGGAAGGATATGAAATTTTCAAAATTACTAGTGCTGTTTTTAAGTATTGTGCTTATTGCAAGCTGTACATCTGACGAAAAAATGAAGCAACAAATGGCCAAAATCTTAAAAGAAGATCCAAAGATTTTGACTGATGCAATTGAAAAGCACCCTGCTGAGTTTATCACTGCACTTCAAAATGCAGCGAAAAATGCTCAAGAGTCTATGGGAAAAGTTCGTGAAGAAGAAGAAAAGAAAAAACTTGAAGAGTCATTTGACAAGCCCCTTGTTGCAGAAATCAGATCTGACGAATCAATTCGCGGGCCGAAAGATGCTCCTTTAACGCTTATTGAGTACTCAGATTTTGAATGTCCATTCTGCTCTCGCGGTTACACGACAGTTATGGATTTAATGAAAAAATACAACGGTAAAATCCGTTTCGTATACAAACACCTTCCATTAAGCTTCCATGAGCAAGCAATGATCGCTGCTCAGTATTATGAAGCAATCAGAATACAGGATGAGAAAAAAGCTTTTGCATTCCATGACGAAATTTTTTCAAACCAGCCAAAACTTAAAAATGGTGTAGCTTTCCTTGATGCTACTGCTAAAAAAGTTGGTGCTGATTTAGCGAAAGTAAAAAAAGACCTGAACTCTCCTGCTGTAAAAAATAGAATCGCTGCTGACGGAAAAGAAGCTGCACAATTTGGAATGCAAGGGACACCAGGATTCCTTCTTAACGGTGTTCCGGTTCGTGGAGCATATCCAGCTGAATACTTCGTTAATTTAGTTGATGAACTTCAAAAACGTGGAAAGGTTAAGATGTAATTTGCTAAAAAAGTGCTGCCACAGCAGCTTTTTTGCTGTTTCCATCACTCGATAAGAAGTACTACATTATTGAGTTAAACAATTCCGCGAAATTTTACTTTTGAAATTGTCCGGTTATAATATCATTAAAGGGTCGCCAGTTTTGGCGGCCTTTTTTATTTAAAACACATCACAAAGAGTTTTTTATGGAAGGATCTTACAATTCTCTGGGCCTAAGAGCTAACCGTATCGCACGCGATAAACAAGCGAATGAACTTTTAACTTTAAAAGATTTTATCGAGCACAAGTTTGTTATTCAAAATGAAGAAGAATTGAAGAGAATTTTTGTAAAGGATCTTAAAGTTGTTTTACAAAAAGAAGACATCTTCGATTTGATTCAAAGTTTCTTTGATCTGGAAACAGATCTCAGCAATGCAGTTGAGAGAATCGACACAGAAATCAATCTGGTAAACTTCGACGAATTTTATAAAAATCTTTCGCCTGTACTTATGCGTGCTCTTCTTGAAAATGCAGCAGCACCTGACAGCGCAGGCGCCATTTTAAAATCAATCAAAGAGGCCTTACGTATTGCCCTTGAAGAAGAGCTGGTTCAGCTTGAAGACATCGGTACGAACGTATGAACCGCAAAGAATTAATTGAAGTGCTTTTAAAAGACCGCGACCTATCAAGCATGACAAAAAAACAGGCCAATCAATTCATCGAGATCATGCTCGACACTATAAAGAGAACAGTTAAGAAAGGTGAAGACGTCACATTGGTGGGCTTCGGAACTTTTACCAAATCAAGAAAAGCATCACGTCTTGGTGTGAATCCTTCAACAGGCGAGCGAATTCGTATCCGTGCCCGCGTCGTTCCTAAGTTTAAACCAGGGAAGCCGTGGAAGGAAAGTCTGTAAGAGACTGGCCTTGTCAGGTAATTTTTTCCCATGTCAAAATCTAAACTGTCAGAGAAACATCTTTTAATCACTTAATTTGCTCAAAAAGGGAATATTCTTCCGTTTTTAAGTATCCGTACTTGAACCAAATTGCCTTCCTATGTATAATTTTTGACAGGTACCCACTAAACCATGGAAGGTGAAAGTTGTCCGAAGAAAAGAAGACTGTTGATCATGATGGATCAGCAGCACCATCAGGAAAAAATCCCTTGTTAGTAGTTCTTGTATTGGTGAATACGCTTGCTGTATGTGCAATCGGCTTTTTTCAATTTCAAAATCACAAAAAATTAAATTCAGTAACCACTGCTGCAGATGTAATGCAACAGCAGTTAGCTGGTGAAGCGCATGGAGAAGGTGGCGGTGAAAAAGCTGCTGAAGGTGGAGAGCACGGTGGTGGAGCAGCTAAAGAAGCATCAGTAAAAACTGATGGTCTTATGTATCCAATCGATCCGTTCACTGCAAACTTAGCTCAAGGCGAAGGACCGAAAAGATACATTCGTATTTCATTGGTATTAAAATTTACAAAAGAAACGAAGAAAGAAGAAGTTGATGCAAGAAAGCCGCAGATCAGTGATGCAATCATAAGTATGTTGAATGCAAAAAAACCTGAAGAGCTTTTAAAGCGTGAAGGAAAGGAATACTTAAAAGAAGAAATTAAATCAGCGATCAATAATTTTATGATCGATGGACATTTAGAAGATATTTTCTACGTTGGTTTTCAGATCAATTAGAAAGATGAGAATTCGCTTGCTGACATGAGGTCAGTTGAAGAAGCTTTAAGAATCCCAGGAGGGGAGAATTATGGCACAAGTACTAAGTCAAGATGAAGTAGATGCATTATTAAACGC
>JACMRM010000267.1 GCA_014376445.1 Bacteriovorax sp.
AAAGTCTGTAGTACTTTAATCATCTTTTGAGTCATTAGGTCTAGGAGGGACAAAATGGGTATTCTACGTTCATTCACAATTGGTGTTTCAGGTTTAAATGCTTCTGGTCAAGGTATGGGTGTTATCGGTGATAACATTGCAAACGCAGGAACAAACGGTTTCAAATCTTCAAGAGCAGAATTTCAAGACGTACTTGCGGTATCTTTAAAAGGTATCGAAGGTGGAGATCAGTTTGGTGCTGGTACGAAGTTAGGTCACATCAAACCTCTAATGACTCAAGGGGATATTTCTAGAACAGATTCTGTTACAGATTTAGCTCTATCTGGGGACGGTATGTTTACTGTTGATGCTCCAGCAGGAAGAACATTTACTCGCGATGGTTCATTTCACTTTGATAAAGAAGGACAACTTACAACTATGGATGGTTATAAGGTTCTTGGTTTCCAAGCTGATGAATCAGGAAAAATGATGAACAAAGTTGATGCAATTAAATTAGGTAACACAACAATTGCAGCAAAAGGAACGAAAGAAGTATCATTGTCGATGAACCTTGATTCACGCATGAATAAGATGGAATTCAACGTTGAGAATCCGGAAAAAACTTCGAACTTCTCAAACTCAATGACAATTTACGATAACATTGGAACAGCAAGAACAGTTACTGCTTATTACAACAAAGCAGATAACAACACATGGGAATACCATATTGCCGCTGATGGAAAAGATGTTGAAGGCGGAATCCCTGATAAAATGTACGAGCAAGCTTCTGGAACACTTGTGTTCAACGATAAAGGACAGCTTGAAGAGGAGAAGCCAGGAAAGAACTCTTTTAATTTTAATAAAGGTGCAGCGAAAGACCAGAAGATTACAATGAACTGGGGTAAGTCGATTAAAGAAGGCGGAAACGGTCTTGATGCTTCTACTCAGTACGGTTCTGATTCAGCAATGTCACGTCACACTCAAGACGGTGCTTCAGCTGCTACATTAACTTCTCTTTCATTCAACGATAAAGGGATTTTAACAGCATCATACGATAACGGTGAAACGAGAGACGTAGCTCAAATCGCAGTAGCGAAATTCGAAAACAACGAAGGACTATTTAAAATCGGTAAAAACCTTTTTAAAGAATCTAAAGCTTCAGGACAAGCAGCACTTGGGAAACCAGGAGAGTCTGGACGTGGAGAAGTTCTTTCGAAGTCTATCGAGCTTTCAAACGTAGATATCGCGAACGAATTCGTAAACCTGATGACAGCACAAAGAAACTTCCAAGCTAACGCTAAAACGTTAACAACAGCGGATGAAATGTTACAGCAAGTTCTTCAGATTAAGAGATAATCACTAATTGATAACTAAGGGGCCACTGGCCCCTTTTTTTTTGGAATTTTTTTATGAAAATTAAAAATGTGCTTTTATTAGTATCGATTACTGCTGTTTCTTCATGTTCGACCTACTGGCCGAGCTATTGGAGAAAACCTACAAGTATAAATGAAAAAACTAGCGAATTGCTGGAGAAGTCTCAATCCATCTTGGATAGAGTGACCGCAAGAGACCTGACACCAGAAAGCTGTTCTGCAGATCTGGATTCTTTGATTGTTTATTACAGTCAGGCCCCGGCTTCAATTAATATTGATGCTGTAAAAAATCAGGGACAAGAAATTCTGGATCAGAGTTTCGAAGCGAGAATGGCACTACACTCACAACTGAGCTCATTACCTGTGGAATGCAAAGCCAAAGTTAAAACATTGTTCGTAAAAATGAGAATGACCGAAGATTATGTCGGCGTTCATTTTTATAATGACCAGCAGATTTCAGCAGAGTCTATAAAGTATCAGGAAGAACCTGTACCTGTTTTTGAAGCTGATAAGTATCATCCGTATCATGTTGGCGCCGGAATCGATCCTAAGGTGAAATTTGAATTCAGAAACGGCGATATCATGATCACAAAAGGCGTGAGTTTCATTTCGAGTACAATTTCAGAGCTTGCGACACCAAAATCATTGTTTAGTCATATTGTATTTGTCCATGTGGATAGCTCAACTAAAGTCGTTACGACCATTGAATCATATGTAGGAAGAGGCGTAAGTATTTTTCCGATTGATGAAGCGCTTAAGAATGAAAATGCCCGCATTTTAATTCTTCGTGCAAAAGATGCTGACCTTGCTTCACGCGCAGCTGATTATATGTACAACAAAGTTGTAAAATTAAAATCGGAAGGAAAAGTTATTCTTTACGACTACAATTTGGATTTTTCTGACAATTCACATCTTTCATGTGAGGAAGTGGCCTACGATTCATTTAAAACAGTTTCAAAAGGTGCAGTCATTCTTCCTGAAATGGAATCGCAGATTGAACTTAATGACCAGAAATTTCTTAACAGAGTTGGAGTAAAAAAAGGCTCGATGATGGTTCCAACTGATATGGAAACTGATTCACGTTTTGATGTTGTACTGGACTGGACAGATTACAGAGTCATGAGAGATTCGTGGAGAAAGGATGCACTTCTTGGAGAAATGTTCAGATGGATCAGTGATTATAAATACCGCATTCATGAAAACATGACGACTGTTGCGGCAAAGGTCATCTGGTCGACAAGACACATTCCAGGATTGTGGGGAATGCTTTCTAAAGTTTCAGGAATACCAAAAGATTTTACGAAAGATGTTCCAAGTCTGACGATTACGACAATTGCGAGCTTGAAGGCCATTGGTAATGAGCTGCTGCCCGTTGTAACAAGTGCAGATCAGGAATTTTATGCTTCTACTGGAAAGTGGATGACTAAAGAAGAACTGAGTAAAACGCTTGATGAATATCGCAAAACAAATCCGAAGAAATTGCGCAAAGTATTCAGACCTTAATTTAATATCAGAGGCCCGGATAAACCGGGTCTTTTTTATTTCTGCCAGCGTTAACCCACAATATTCTTGCCACTAAAAGTTATCCTATTTATTATTTACTCATCTAAATACATCAATAGGATTATCCGATGAAAATATTATTACTCTCAAGCCTTCTGCTTGTCGCTTCAATTGTTCAGGCTGAAACAACACTTGAAAAAATTAAAAGAACAGGATCAATCACCATGGGAGTCAGAGAGTCTTCTGGCGTTGTCAGCTTCACCCTTGGCAATGGAAAGTTTGTCGGATACCAAGTCGATATCTGCAGACAAGTTATCAGCGGTATCCAGAAACAGCTTGGACTTAAAAAACTGGAGACAACATATGTTCCAGTGACTTCACAAAATAGAATCCCGCTCATACAGAATGGAACGATTGATATTGAATGTGGGACAACAACGAACAATCTTGCAAGACAAAACGATGCAGCTTTTTCCGTAACAACTTATGTGGAAGAAGTTCGTATAGCAGTCAATGCTAAATCGGGAATTACAAGTATTGCTCAGTTAAAAGATAAAACAGTTGCGACGACAACAGGAACAACTTCAGTTCAAACTTTGCGTAAGAACGAAAAAGCTTCAGGAATTAATTTCAAAGAATTATATGGAAAAGATCACTCAGATAGTTTTCTTCTTCTTGAATCAGGAAGAGCTGATGCTTTCGTAATGGATGGAACTATCCTTGCTGGAAACATTGCCCGTGCAAAAAATCCAAAGGATTTTAAAATCGTAGGGGAAGTTCTTAGTACTGAGCCTATCGCTATCATGATTCGCAAAGATGATCCAACTTTCAAAAAAGCAGTTGATGACAATATCATTCCAATGATGAAGTCAGGCGAGATGACAAAGTTATGGGACAAATGGTTTATGAGGCCGGTTCCACCGACCAACACAACGATTGGAATGCCTGCTCCTGAAAATACAAAATATGCATGGGCCAATCCCAATACAAAACCAACTGAAGAATACGCAGCTAAAAAATAATCATGTTTAACAATCTTTTGCAGTGGAAAATTTTCCTTCAGGATACTGGAGGCGGAGAAACATACTTGCACTGGTTGATGAATGCGTGGAAGTGGACTTTAATGGTGTCCGGTCTTGGCTGGATTGTCGCTCTGGTGGCCGGTGTGATTTTCGGAATCATGCGGACGCTTCATAATAAAATTCTGATTTTTATTGGAAATGCATGGACTGAATTATTCAAAAACATTCCATTGCTCGTTCAGATATTTATCTGGTATCACGTTATCCCATCAATTTTTCCAGGTCTGCGACAAGTCTCTTCACTGACTCTAGTAGTTTTTGGACTGGGCTTTTTTACATCGGCCCGTATTTCCGAATTAGTGAAAGCAGGAATTGAATCCCTTCCAAAAGGGCAGTATCAGGCAGGTGTAGCTTTGGGGCTCACGCCTTTTCAAACTTACAGATATATTGTTCTTCCACTGGCCTTTAGAATTATCCTCCCACCGCTTACAAGCGAAGCAATGAGTATCATAAAAAATTCGTCAGTGGCCTTTGCTGTCAGTATTTCAGAGCTCACTATGTTTGCGTTGCAGGCAGGTGAAGAAACTTCAAAAAATATAGAAATGTTGTTTGCTGTTACGGTTTTATATTTTCTCTCGGCATTCGCCGTAGGACGCCTTTCACTTTTTGTTGAAAAATGCATGAGACTTCCCGGCACTGGCGGAGGTCAAAAATGAATTTGGAT
>JACMRM010000268.1 GCA_014376445.1 Bacteriovorax sp.
AATGAAAGATATTTGAATTTTGCTAAAATAAAAGGGAATTTATCTGGTTATGTTCCGAACGTCACAGTGACTTCGGCAACAGACCCATGCGCTAAATGGAGATAGACATGAGAAAAATAATTTTAATACTAACTTTGTTATTAACCCAATCCTGCTCGGCGCTTGAATCAGATTATGACAAGCTGATGAATCCGATCAAGAAAATAAAGTTAGCTGAAGAAAAAGCAGGAAAACCTAGTCTAGCTTTTGACGGAGCTGTCGAACCTAAATTTCCAGATGAGGAAGAGAATAATAAAACACTTGAAGGTGTAGATTCTAATCATGATGGAGTGAGAGATGATATTGAGATTTGGATTAATAGGACTGCGGAAGATGAGTATGTAAGGGCATCATTAAAAGAATCATATAGAAAACAAATTGATTTTTTTAATTCACTTTATCATAACGAGCCTGAGGCAAAAGTGCATCCGCGCCTTTCAACATATTCTGCTGTTGATGGATGTGTGGCTATTCTTACAGCAGCTTATGATAAAACATATCTAAGTAAGTATAAGAAAGATGCAACTACTTTCTACACTAATGTCTTAGTAAATATATTCTTTTCTAATACTTCATTGAGAGCTGAGCAAATTTCAAAATGGAACGGATTTAACTTTAATGGAACAATCGGAGGAGATTCTGATGTTGAATGTATTAAATATTCATTTGGAAAAAGATATATAGAAATCCTTGAAAGCTACAAAAAGAATAATTCTCGAAAAAATTGAGGAATGCTATGGTTAGATATTTTATCTCATCTTTAATTATATTAACTTTTAACAGTTATGCAGGTGAATTAAAATGCTCTGCAAATGGAGCTTGGATACTACATATCCCAGGAGCATTTACATCAGGTTCAGATCAAAATGAAGTCAATAAATTATTGAAAACAAAAATATTAGTTACAAATCCTAATAATTTTGATCTTAAGAAACAAAATGCCGATGTCATTCCAATCGCATCACAAGGCTTCATTCAAGATAAATTTAATTACTATTTAATGTCGATAACTCAAAACTACGGAGCCAAAGCTGAAAATGCTGTTTGGATGACTCTAGGTATATCTGAGTTTGGCTATAATATTAGTGAGGCCGCAAGTACAATCTTTAAAGCAGGAAAAACACTTACTAAAATGACTGCTATTAAAGAATTAGGAGTTACAAGCTCAAAGAAATTTTTAAGTGGTTCAGAGTTAAAGAAAGAAATTGTGGCTGCTATAAATCTTCAATCGGCCCAAAAAAGTGCACAAAGCGCGAGTACGCAGTCATTGAATACTTTTTTACATGATATTTCCAATGAAGATAATATGGACCCCCTCACTCGAATTGGAAAAGGCATCTCAATAGGAACTTCATTTTTTGATGATCCAATGGGGGTAAAAAATTTAATTAACTTTTTTTCAATTGTAGCTTTAGAAGGAAAATTTAATATAGATGTTTTAGATGCTCAAAGGGACACAATCCTCGCAACTTATTTCACTAATCAAAAAAATATTAATCATGTTGCAGATGAAATTAAAAAGAAGCTGGATTTAAATAAAAAGATTATTTTATCTGCTCATGGTGAAGGAAATCAACTGGTAAGTCGAGCGATCGCTCAAATCCAAAATTCGGGAACTAATGATCAAAAAGATAAATTATCTAGAGTAGTTTCAGTGCTAGCTACCTCACCTACAACTGATTCATATGCAAGCAAATACCTATTTATGAAGCACAATTATGACAATCGAAGTTATGGTGGATCAAGCATTGCCGCTAATTATATTTTAAATAAGAATACAATTGGTCCAATCACATGGAGCACCGATTTGTCGGATCTAAATAATCCGCAAGATTCTGGAAATCAAGGAAATAGCTTTCTAAAGTATTATTTGAGCGAAGTTACAAAGGGTGGAAAGAATATAACTGGCGCTACAGAAAGTACAATGCGAGATAATTTTATAAACGAACTCCGAGCTAGTGCAGAGTCGCTAGAAGGTAATTGTATTCCTGATATTGTCATAGATGTTCCTGGAGCAATTCAAAATAAGATGATTCCTACTAGATATGATTATCAAAATTTTACAAATCATGAGAATAAATTAAAAATAAGTATTGCTGATAAAAATGATATTGATAATTCTACAATTTTTACTCTTAGGTACATTAATTCTTTTGATTCATTTTGGTTTAAGCTGGGTGATTTGGTTAGTATTGATTCAAAGGAAATCACTGATTTTGTTTTTCCATTTTCGAATACACCTTTCGAGCTCGAAGTTAATGCCACAAATCAGGATGGAAAAACAAGTCAAAAGATATTTAGCATAATAACTTCTTTTGACCGGGCCCCAGATGTCTCTGCAGTAGTTTCGAAATGTGCAGTTTATGGCAATGGTCAACCTACAGGAAGCTATGAGTATTACGGGTTTGATGTCACCGATTTAGACTCAGCAATGTACCCACCAGCAGTAAAGGGATTTATTGCTGCTAGTGAGAATGAAATCTATAGAATAGATACTTATTATTCTGGCCCAGGAGATGTCACTTTAAAATTTAAAAGTAGTGATACAGTAAGTACGAGCTATTATATTTCACCTTGTAATTAGAAGTGATAGAAGTTCCAGCACACCTATCGGGGAGCTCAGCAATGATTAAACTACATTGGAAGTTTGAAGACGTCTTGGAACCTTAGATTTATGGAAAGAGTAAAAGATAGCTTATTATTTTGGCTGCTCACTGCTGGAGGGCTCGGTGCAGTAATATTTTATTTATTTTTTCATAATCTTTTAGGGCATTCATCGATTAGAGGTATTTTATATTCTTTTGTAATTTTTTTAACTCCTATGTTTGCATGCAATCTAGCTAATAAGTCTAAAACAGACGGAATTTTTATTTCTGCAGAAAAATTTATTTTCAGCGGCGAAAAATTTGAAGCTGAATGGAAAAATCTAAATTCAAAAGTAGTGAGAACAAGATTTTTTAAAAAATATGTTCTTTTGCAATTGCAGTGTATCTCGACAAATGAGCAAGTTGAATTTTCATTGTTTTATGATAATGGAAAATCATTTTGTGACTTAGTTGAAAAATACGCTCCAAGAGATCATCAGTTATTGTTGATCGTACGAGATTACAGGAATGGTACTTTAAAATAAAAAATAAATAAGTTGAACCATATGGTGACTCATCAAGGTTTTGGCTTAAATTATTGTGTGAAGGTTAGATAGTGGACTACATCAGAGTGAGGTCAAAACGAATGATCCATTTATTAGAGGTGCTTATTCTCAAGTACAAGTTTGTCAGCAGACATTACCACTGAATTCTGCTCCCGGTGGTTTTGCGGGCTACAATAGTTCAGAAAAATGGTCGGACCAGTATAATAAATAAGGAATATTATGGAAAGAGTTAAAGTAAATAGTTTTTTTTATTTAATTACAATAACGCCAATAATTGCATTGGGTATATTTTTTTATTGTCATAAGTTTTTGATTCTCAATATAGAGGTTTCTTTATTAATGGCCCTTATTGTATTCCCCATTGTTCACATTGCTTTTAATTTCACAAATCAGTCTAAGAAAAAAGGAGTATTTTTATCGAAAGAATATATCTATTTTTCAGAAGGAGAGCTTCGTATTCTTTGGGATGATCTTGAGGTTGAGATCGTGAAGTCATTCCCTTTATTGAAGTATACCGAATTAAGATTTAAATCTTTTAAAACATCTGAGAGCACAATCGCTTATATTTTTATAGATAATAGAGATTCCTATAAAGTATTAATTGAAAAATACGTTCGCAAGACTCATATGCTTGCTCTAATTTTTAAAAATCTTTAAGACTCGATTGAATAGTCCGCCCCGGTCCGACCAGTCCGACCGATTCGATGAAATAGGAGGAAGTTCCAGCATACCTATCGAGCGTTCTAATACATATTATTATCATGTCACCGCTAGATCCAATAATCGAGAATTTTTTTATCCTGCCATTTTAAATGTCTGGGACATAATGACTCGAAAACTTGAATGTCTATAAATACATTTACAGAAATCCAGTTGAGGTTAGTCTTACCGTTAACGCTGAAGTCTTCAAAAATGATTTAATTCATAAAGATCTTCTCACTGATGGGCAATACGGCTCTGGAATATTAGGAAGTTTTGCTGATCCTAATGATAGCTTAAAAATGATAAGCTTTGATCCTAATTCATCTTGTGCGCATGGAGGCCCGATAGAATTAAATGAAAGCTGGTTTAAAAATTAATGAAGTTGAGGAAGTTTTTATTTTTATTTCATTCTTAAGTACAGCAAATAAAATAAGAGTAATTTGAATAACAAAGTGCAACCAGAAGGGTGTGTTGAAACCTCAGCTAAAAAGAAAAAGTAGTTTAATCGTCGTAATTCCCACGCTGAAGCTTCTTCTTAATATCCTTTTCTCTATCAGCTTCCCGCTTATCATGAAGGTTTTTCCCTTTCCCAAGCGCGAACTCTAATTTAATTTTCGAATCTTTAAAATAAATCTTCGTCACAACCAGTGTCAGCTGCTGAGTCTTCATTTCTTTATGCATACGATTGATTTCGGCACGATTAAGCAGAAGTTTTTTTATCCTTGCCTCATCATGGTTGTTGATGTTTCCGAAGCTGTATTGAGGGATTAAAACGTTATAGGCCCAGACTTCCATGTTGTTGTCGATCATCACGTAGGCTTCAGTGAGATTTACTTTTCCTTCGCGCAGAACTTTCACTTCAGTTCCCTGAAGGGCAATACCGGCCTCAAACTTTTCTTTTAATAAAAAGTCGAAGCTCGCACGTTTATTTGTTCCGATGATTTTCATGCCCATAATTAAAAATTAAATTTCACTCCAAGTGCTCCGGCAAGAATGTATCCACCGATATCGTATCCAGGGGCACCGATTTTTTGTCCTGCAGTTCCGTCTTCCTGGCGTGTCGTCTTAACAACCTTTTTTTCCATCAGGTGATGATATTGAAACGAAGCACCAATGTGAATATCTTTTGACCAGATCACCATACGATAATCAAGTCCTGTCGTTCCCACAATAGTATTTGTATCAACTGAGTTTCCACTTCCTGAAAAATCACCTTTTAGTGGAGTCATGCGGTATTGTCCACCGAGCATTGTGCTCCATCTGTCAGTGACATTTAATTTTAAACCGATTCTCGGGTTAATAGTATCGCGAATCTGAATTTTTTCGTAGTTAGAGCTTGGTACGACAACGCCACCGGTTTTTGCAACTGTCATGATAGGTGTTTTGTAGCCGGACCACATCTGGTATTCGACGCCAGCGAAATATTCAATATCGTGGCCGACCATTGCACCGCCGATTCTGAATGTGTGAGGTTCATAAAAAATCATCGAGTCTAAGCGCGAATCAAGAAGCGCCAGCGATGGGTTAGTGATCTCTCCATTGACAGTCGTTTTTAAATTCGATTTCATTTCCTGTTGATAAGTAAAATAAAGTGAATTGTTGTCGAACATTTTTGTAACTGAAGCAATCGCTCCAAGAGAAGGAGAAACTTTGGCCTGCCCAGATGCCCACGACCCGTAAGAAGCGCCGTTCAAACTCATGTTTGTTCTGACTTCAGCAGAGGCCTGAAAGCCTAGGATTGTTCCCAATGAAAAAGATAAGTCATCAGATAATTTTTTGGCGAAGTTCACGAAGACTGAAGTTCCTTCGTGACGAGAGCGGTACATAACGTATTCAGGTAAAAATGGATTTCCAGAATTAGTTTGAACTAAATTGCCGATGGGCAGAAAAACTGAAAGCCCTAAAGTTCCAAGATGGGAGGCACCACCAATCGGAACAGCTGCGTGAATGGCACCGCCGTAAAATTTAGTATAATTAGTATTGGCCTTGCCGGTAGTTGATGGATTATTTGAGTTCGTACCGTTAGTGATAATAATATTGTTAATTTCTTTTGGGTGAACTGCAGTTGAGCTCGCTTCTAAAACAACATTGAATTTATCTGAAAAGCCTAAAAGTGAAGGAGCATAGTAATTGTTGCTGGGATCATTGGCATCCATGTTGGCCTGGTTGCCGATAGAGCTGGTTGTAAAACTTGCACCAAACATTTCAGGAAAGTTCGCTTGAGCGCTCGAGGAAATTAAAAAAAGCGCAATTAATAATTTCATTTTTTTAACATCCTGTAGAGTGAGATGACTTGATCTAGGGTCAGAGCTTCAGCTCTGATTGTTAATGGAGCTGAAATGGAGTCAAAACTAGTCTGCAGTAACTCTATCGGGAAAGAGCTTTTTAATAATCCGCCTAATTGCTTTCTTTTTTGTGAAAATAAAAGACGAAGGAATTTTTCCAGTGCATGAAATTCCACTAGAGGAACAAGAGGTGTTTCTTTTCTCACCATTGTTAAAACTGCTGAATCAACTTTCGGCGGAGGAGCAAATGCCCCCGGTGGAACTTTAATCAAAAGCGCACAATCGAAATAAGTTTGGGTAAGTGCATGGAGCGAGCCCATGAAGTTCTTTGTTGTTGAAAATGGAAAGACTTTATCTGCAACTTCTTTCTGGAACATCAGAGTCATGTATTTTATCTCGAGCGCCTGAAGAAAGTTTACTAAAAGTGGAGTGCTGATATTGTAGGGAAGGTTAGAAACCAGCCAGATTTTTTTATCAGCAATATTTTTTTCTTTAAAGAACGCACTTAAATGAACAGCGAGAGCATCAGTCATTGTGATCTGATCTTCTTTAATGAACTGTCTCAGGTATTCAGGAAAGCGGTCATCTTTTTCGATGACAAAAAAGGGAAGTTTTTCGGCCGATGATCTGTTTGCCAGCGATTCAGTAAGAATTCCTGGTCCTGGTCCGATTTCTAAAATAGCTTCGGCACTGCCCGCGAAATCCATGCAGATTTTTTCAATCACGCCCTGATCGCGCAGAAAGTGCTGGCCAAGACTTTTATTTGCTAACGGTAGTTCTAATTTCATTATAACTTTGTGCCTTTTCTTTGATCTTGCAGTTTATCTTTTTTCGAAACAAATTGTCCGCGGGCATCGAGTTTTAAACTTTCAGGAAAAGGAATTGATTGATTAAAAGTTCTAAGCGCGTAATTAGCAATCATTGCCCCGTTATCAGTACAGAATTTCGGAGTTACAAAATGAACTTCCTTAAAATTTTTTGCCAGAGTTTCACGCAGACTTGAATTGCAGGCAACACCACCACCGACAACGATCGGAAGGTTGTGCAGTTGATTCATATCCTGTGCTTTTTTTAATTTTCTCGAGAGCGCTTCGACAATTGCATATTGATAAGAAGCACAGACGTCTTCCATTTTAAATTCATGCAATGGATGAGCTTCAATAAAAGTGCGCAGTGAAGTTTTTACACCGGAGAAGCTTAATGTTGCGTCTCCAGAATCAAGCATTGAAATAGGAAAGGTGTATTTTTTCGGGTCCCCGGATTTTGCGAGGTCATCAATAATTCTTCCGGCAGGATATCCTAGCCCCAAAAGCTTGCCTCCCTTGTCAAAGGCTTCACCGGCAGCATCATCAATTGTATTGCCGAGAATTTCAAAATCGGTAGGAGATGTCACTCTCAAATAGAGACTGTGCCCGCCGCTGACTAATAAACCTAAGTACGGATATGAGATTGGGTTGGTTAAGTGAATCGCTTCTAGGTGAGCATACAAATGGTTGACAGAAGCTATAGGTAATCCGTGAAGAAGTGAGAGTGTTTTAGCAGCATTTATCCCGGTCAACAGCGGCCCAAGAAGGCCCGGGTGAGTGGTGACAGCAATGAGATCGACGTCAGTAATATTTATTTGAGCTTCTTTAAAACACGATTCTAGAAGCGGCGTAATTTTTTCTAAATGATTGCGTGCAGCGATTTCCGGGACAACTCCGCCCCATTTTGCAAGTATCATTTCCTGTGAAAATGACTGATGTGACAATAAAACAGGAACCTGATTTAAATTATCAGGATCGCCTTTTAGCAAGGCAAAAGATGTGTCGTCGCAGCTGGTCTCGATTCCGAGTATTATTTTTTCTTTCATTTCGCAATTTCTTATTGAGTTTTTCGACATAATACATGAACCTAATCTGAATGAAAACTTTC
>JACMRM010000269.1 GCA_014376445.1 Bacteriovorax sp.
AATCGCCATGGAGGAGACTACTTTAATCGTTACTTTAAAGATGAAGACTTAATTAATCCCGAATTGAATTTAATGATTGGTGCTCTCATCTTAAAAAACCAGGTAACTGGGAGAGTGGCTACAGAAAGACTTTTTCCAGAGCATAGTTATTATTGGCAAGTTTTAACTGGAAGTAAAAAGAGAGTGTTGAGAAATCTTCAAATGAATCTCTGGCCAACTAGTATTTGTAGAAATGAGTTGAGTAACTCGTAAAATTTATACTCTTTGATAAAACCGATTGAATCAAAAACTCAAAAAAAGTATGGACCCCAAATAAATAAAAAGTATTCGGAGGAATTTATGATAATGGTCCTAATAAGGTCAATGCTAGTGTGCTTAGAATCCTTCAAAATAATGCTTTCACAGTCTCTACAAACGAAAGCAACGCTAAATATACAATGAATACTCAAGTTAGATGTGGTCAAAGACTTACAATGTTTGGCTATACTAATGCTTGCCAAACTGAAGTCACATTCAATGATAATAAGTTAGAAAAACTTGTTTATTCAAATGGCCCTACGGCGGCATTGCCTGGTTTAAACATTGATTTCAATTCAATTACTTTTCCAGATTGCAAAGATTTATAATTAAAAAAAATGAAGGCTGGGAGGAATTTCAGCCTAAATAGTCCCTTTAATTTTGGAATAAATCTGATTCTTAAAGGGTGTTCCGGTGGCAAGAATCAGAATTCGGCACAACCCTCAGGGAATACTTCAAAAGAGACAGCAACAGTATTGATTCATCTTCATCTCAGGTAGAAAAACGCTTCAATGATATTTCATTTGGCTTTTTTTATCATCCACTAAGATTTACGATTGGTAATAGGATAAACAGTAGACTAGGGATTGATTAAGCTGAAGCTAAATTTATAAGAGTTTATTTGATTTTTCTCTGACATCTGCTAGAATTTAAAAACTGGTGGTTGTTGATTTGGAAATTTTGCAGGCTTCATTTCTTCAACCACCAGAAAACTTCCAAAATTCTCGAGAAGCCTTTTCAATTCGATTACCATAAACCTCCTCAGTCTTTGTATGATCTAAGTTTATTGGTCGGCTGATTTTCATTTGTGAGATGAAGTCTCCTGGAACCTTTGTATAAAAATCGCCCATATTTGACGGCATATTATCTTCAACTTTTGGTTTTAATTAGCTGGAAGGATGTTAACTAATAATACCTGACTATAATCTTCTCAATATATCTAAAGAGATTGTGTTGAAAACCCGAATCGTTTGATAAGTTATATTTTTAAACCTATCAAGGGAATTGTGCTCATGAAAATGAATTCAAAAATTCTGGCATTACTTGTGACTTCACTGTTTAGTTTAACTGCATGTTCAACAACCAAAGATTGCACAGGTGATTGTTCAAATAAAATGGTTCCCGACTCAGTTCAGCCAGATAAGAAAACAGCAATAGATTTGAAGAGCGATGTCTCAAAGCCTTTGGCATTGGCGACGAAAGGAGCTTTAGTTATTACAAAAAACGAAACAGTTAGAGCGCCGGCAGGGGATATTCTTTCGCGTGATAACTACCAAGACATTTTTTGTCACAAGTTTGATCAAATCGAGTGGCAATCGGTAGCAAGCTTGATTACTAAAGAAATGGAGCCGTCAGGATACTCAGTTGAAGATTTTTTCAAAGCTCCAGCATGTCAGCCCGGGGGCTATTCTGATGTAGTTAAAAGCCCTATTTTGCAAGTCATAGCAGACGATCCAAGTAAGAGAGTAAAATTTCTGGATATAATCTGGCTCTATTATTCTAAGAAGAGAAATGATCCTGCTAAATTTGCTGAGGTGGTTAATGCTAAAAATACTAAGGGCGAAACTCTCTTAGATTATTTAGAAACGATGAAAATTAGGGGAGAATATCCTAGTGAAGGTTCTCAAACTTCGGTTGTAAAAATAATTGAAGTCGCTTGTTCTCACGGTGCTGTTTTTAGCGTCTACAAAGATAAAAAAAAATGTCCCTAAAGCAAATAATTCGGATCAAAAATGAATAAACCATACACGTTAGCTCTAATCATTTTTCTCAACTCCTCTGCATTTTCTGCTGAGAAGGCTCCGAATTGTATTAGAGAAATAAAATCTGCAGATGGTCCTTTGGCGATGCTAGATAAAACTCTTACGTCCTGTGGGTACATGGAGGGTTTAACTAACCTCAAGGGGCAAAAAGACATACACCAAAAAGCAATCTACGAAAAACTCAGTAATCAGCTCTCAAAAAAAATAAGCCAAAATAGTGAAGAGACAGCGCTATTAACAAATTACTTTTATTCAAACGGAGCCGATCTTTCGATGAATAACAGTGAGGTAAAAAAGAGTTGTAATTTACCTTCTTTGAAAAATATTGAAACATGCGGTGGAAAGAAACAAAAGAGCGCATTCTACGAGATGAAGCTGAATGCACTTAAAAAATCATTAAATCCATCCGGAGATAAGTCAAGGCTAGGTGATGGGCTTTATGGAATTTTAGCTGATAAATATGTAAAAAATATGGGAATAGCTAATCTTGGTAACAAAGAAAAAAGTCTTCAGTGTCCGCTAGATGGTGGTGTTTCTGAATTTATTCTAAGTAGTCAACTAGACGAGTTAAGTGCTCAGGATATTATCAAAGGTGCAATCCAACCAGATGCTGTTTTTGAAACAAGGTTTAATTCGTATGCCCAGTTGAAATTTCTGAAAAGTGCAGGCAAGGAAGCTGTAGCTGAATTTAAAAAATATGTTTTAGAAAAATCCAAAAACAAGGATATTTCTTCAAAAGATTACATCGCAAAATTTTTTCTACGAGAAGACATTCAAAAAAAATACCTAGCTCCTACCCTCGCAAAGCAATGTGAAAGCATAAATGACAACATTAACCGTTTCTTATGTGAAGATTTAACAGAACTAGGCAGCACGGATTCAGAGGTTTCAACAAAAATGTTTAATGGCCTGGATGTTGGTCAAATAGATGATCAATTTGGTGTCGATAAAACAAATATGGACACGATGACTGCTTATGGCTTTCAATGTCTAGCTCAAGAAAAAAAGAAGGGGCCTGTTGATAAATATGCATCAAAAGAAAAAGAAGAAAAATTGGATGATTGGTATAATGATTTTACTAT
>JACMRM010000270.1 GCA_014376445.1 Bacteriovorax sp.
TGGTTTAAATAAAGAACGATATCAGGAGAATGAAAATATCCCTGGAGATAACAATAATTACATTCATAGATACAGTTATAGGCATGAACAAAATAATAATGAGGTTCACCAGAAAGACCATACGCGGGAGGAGCGAGCTTTACCAGTTGCCCTTTTTTTTCACCAAGAAATAAATTTAAATTCGATCGTTTCTGTAGATAGGGCTTTTTGACTCTGCCGAAAACATCTTCAACTTTGTCGATGTTGTGAACTTTCGAATTTGGGTATTTTTTTAGTATTTCTAAAACTCTGGGGTGATTGATCAATTGATTTTCGACATAGATCACTTCAAACATCGAAGTTTCCGTCAAAAATTGTTTTGTACTCTTCGTATGAAAAAATCTTTAAAGCATTTTTGACCTTTTCCAGGTCTCTTGTTGATTGAATTTTAACGGTGAGATTTATATAGTCTTCTTCAAAATCATTGTCATAACTAATCGAGATTTTTGCGGCTTCCAGAGGGGCAATAGCATTTTCTATTTTTGCTCTGATTTTAACTGAAATGGGATTTAATTTTTCACTTAGAAATAGCAAAAGCAATCGAGTGCGCTCTTTAGGAAGTTTATCCATAACTTTAATGGCCCTGACTTCTGAATCCATCACAAGTTCTTTTTCAGTCAGACCTTTTAGTGTAATTGCTTGTAGCGTGGAATTAAGTTTTCTTTCTTGAGAAGTTGTAAAATAAAAAAGGGGATCGTTTAAAAATTCTGAATCAATTTTAGGCGTAATTTTTTTTACAGTTAGGAGCTCTGTTTTTTGAAATTCATGTAGTAGTTTTTCCGATAAGAGGGGAGCTTCTTCTTTCACAAATTTGCAAATGTCTATTTCAGTTGCTTTCATTTCATCAGAAATAATTTTTAGTGCCAGATAAGGCTTTTTAAAAAGATTGGCGGCTGAAGCGATGGCCCATAATTCGCGGTCGACGATATTGGCAAAATGAGAAAGTTTTCTTTTTTCTTCCATGTCTAAAACACGGTTAAAAGCAGTCATACAGTCATGAGCTGCTTTACTATTTTCACTCGAGAAGGATTTAAATTCCAGCTTCTCTGCATGGTGAGCGTAACTGGTTCTGATCCACAGCAAGTCGTGCATTTTAAGTTCTGGGGTTAAGCTGCCTGCGACGCCAATATTGTATACGTGAGTGATACTTTCGCTGAATTTAGCCAGCACAGCCGTTGTTTTTTCGCTAGCAGCGTGAGGCCCTTCGCCGGTAATGAGCAAATAATATTCGGGAGATATTAAGAGTCCATCAAAAAAAAAATCAACCGGCTTAAAAGTATAGGCCGATAAAAAAGCTTGCGCCTCTCCACGATGAGCAAACGTTAATAGCTTCATTTATTCGTACCTGAGCGCATCGATGGTTTGAATATGGGCCGCTTTTCTTGCGGGCCATACTCCAAAGATAACACCAGTGAAAAATGAAAGAAAAAAAGAAGGAGGGAGAATCCAAAAAGGTGGTCTCATATCAAAGCCCGGCAGGAAAAAATAAAGAGTGTAGGTGATGGCCATGGAAATAAAAATTCCCAGCAATCCACCTGAAACAGAAATCACCACCGCTTCGATCATGAATTGTTTTAAGATATCGCTTCGGCGAGCACCTACGGCACGCCTGATGCCGATTTCCCGCGTTCTTTCGGTCACAGAGACCAGCATAATATTCATGATACCAATTCCACCAACCAACATTGAGATAAAGGCAATGGCCCCTAGGGCGTATGTCAGCATGTTTAAAATGGTATTCATACTTTCCACCATTGTAACTTGTGTGATGATCGTAAAATCTTCTTCACCGTTGTGGCGCTCTTTTAAAACAGCAGTAAGTTCAGCAACAGCATCGTCGATTCCGCTGCGGGATTTGGCTGAGGCCCTTATCCCAAAAAGTTTGTCAGTATTAAAAAGGCGAAGTGACGACTTTGTTGGAATGAAAACCATGTCATCCACGTTGAAGCCTAATTTGTCTCCAGTAGGTTTTATGATTCCGATAACTCTGTGCTCACTTTCATTGATTTTTACTAATTTTCCAAGGGCATTGCTTGACCCAAAAAGATTTTCTTTAATCGTGTGCCCTAGAACGGCTACACGTCTGCCGGATTCCTCATCTTCTTTGGAGAAATAATTTCCCTCGATGATAGTCATATTAAAAATGCGATTGAATTGATCGTTTGATCCAAGAATATTTATATTATTAGTCGCGAGATCGTTTTTAACTACGCCAGCACCAAACATAACTCCTGAAACAGCAGCTAAACTTTGAGCATTTTTTTGAAGTGCTTCAACATCGGCAATCGTGAGCTTTCCTTTACTGGAAGCCACCGGAGGACCCATTGAATTTTTTTTATCAGTCTTACCTGGTTGGACTAAGATGACGTTGGTTCCTAAGCTTTCAAATTCGGAAGTGATATACCGTTTAGCCCCTGTACCTACAGACACTAGAAGAATAACGGCCATAACTCCAATAATCATTCCCAGCATAGTAAGTGCAGAGCGGAGTTTATTCTCAACGATAGCTTCAGCAGAGTTGACGAGAATTTTTCTAAAAATCATATCTTAATCCCATCCAGGTCTTGCATGATTCCATCACTCATACTCAAAACCCTTCGGCAGCGGTGAGCAATTTTATTATCGTGAGTAACGATGATAACAGTTACACCTTGAGAATTAAGTTCATGAAAAAGAGTTAAGATTTCTTCGCTCGTTTTTGAATCCAATGCCCCTGTCGGTTCATCTGCCAAAAGAATTTTGGGATTATTAACTAACGCTCTTGCAATTGCTACACGCTGGCGTTGTCCGCCAGAGAGTTCATTGGGAAGATGGTGCACGCGAGAGGAAAGGCCTACTTTATCAAGAGTCTCTAACGACATCTTGCGAATCATACTATCAGTTAAATTTTTATTGTATGCAGAGGCGTATTGCATCGGCATCTCAACATTTTTTAAAGCGGAGGACTTAGGTAAAAGATTAAAACTTTGAAAAACAAATCCAATTTTTTGATTGCGGTATTTGGATAGGTCATCATCACTCATCTCAGTAGTATTTTTTCCGTCGAGAAAGTATTGGCCTTCGCTTGGTAGATCTAAAAGACCGATGATGTTCATGAGAGTTGATTTACCTGAACCTGAAGTTCCTACGATAGAAGTAAGCTCTCCCTCGTTGATAGATATATTAATACTATTTAATGCGTGAATATTTTCTTCACCCATTAGGAAATGTTTATGAATGTTTTTTAATTCAATTAAAGCCATTTTACTTCATTGGCCTCAACTTTCATTCCGTCTATTAACTCTAAACCATTGAGAGGTCTGGCCACGAGTTCGTCATCAGTTAAACCTTCGATTATTTCTACTCGTTCATAATTTCCTAAACCAAGCTTAACTTCTTTTTTAACTAATTTGCCTTTGATTATTTTATACAGGAAGCGTGTTTTCCCTGTTCCTGTCAATACATTTGCCGGTAGCATTTTTACACCGTCTTTAGTTTCACTGATAATTTCAACATCCGCAGAGGCACCCACAGGAATAAGTATGTCTTGATTCTTATCATCACGAGCTTCAATAATTTCAAGTTCAATCTGACTTGTGCGGTCTTGGTCTTTGGCCGTTGAAACAAATGGGACAACTTTTGTCACTTTCGCTTTGAAGATTTGATTTTTAAGTGCAGGAATCTTTATTCTTGCAAGATAGCCAATCGCAACTTTTTGTAAATCGACTTCATCGATTTCGCCTTTAATGATTCTTTTCTTTAAATCGATGATTTGTACCAACGGCTTTTTACTAAGAGTTGGAGTGCTTTGATAGAATTCACCAACTTTTAAATCCATCGCTGTGATCATTCCTGAAAAAGGAGCTTTCATCACAGTCTTTTCATAATTAAGTCTCGAGACTTCGCGGGCCCGTCTGGCACTATCAAGATTTGAAATGGAAACCAATCCATTTTTATAAAGTTCTTCAGAGCGACCTAAGTCTTTTTGTGTCTCATCAAATACAGCTTTTAGATCTGCATTTTCAAGTTCCGCGATAAGGGCCCCTGCGTTTACTTTAGAGCCTAGGCTCACGTAAATTTTAGAAATTCTTCCCACAGTTCCAAAGGCCAGCTCTGCCTGGTTTTGAGCCTCTACCGTACCTGAGTTAATGGTAGTAACAGTACTCTCTACAGCACCCTTGGCCAGTTTAATGGCCTCTACTTTGGGCTTAGAACTGCATGAAGCGAAACCTAAAGTCATAAGACTAAAAGCAAAAAGTCTAACAAGGAAAAAATAATTTTTTGATATCATTGGAGTCCTGCCTGCCACAAATAATTTTGTGAGAGTGTGTAGAATTGAATTTTATTTTGGGCCAAACTGATTTTTGAATCGAGTAGGTTATCTTGAACTTCTAAAAGTTCAAGTAAAGTGCTTTTTCCTAATTGATAAGATTTTAAAGTGAGACGGTAAAGTTCTTCATATTGTGAAACATTTAAAGAGAGTGAGGCCACTAATGTTTCAAGAGCATTAACTTTGATAAGCGTATTACTTAATTTATTTTGTGTTTCAAA
>JACMRM010000271.1 GCA_014376445.1 Bacteriovorax sp.
AAGACTGGCGCCTTATTAGAGATTTGACTGCCAACCGCTGATGCAAGAAAACAAAAACTACGAAGGCCACCGAGAGGTGGCCTTTTTTTATGCAGCTGAAATTATACTCCTCCTGCAAAAAGGAAAAGACTGGCGCCTTATTAGAGATTTGACTGCCAACCGCTGATGCAAGAAAACAAAAACTACGAAGGCCACCGAGAGGTGGCCTTTTTTTTATTTTAACTAGGAAAATTAAATTAAATTAAATTAAAAGTAGAGTAGAAGACCACCACGTACCTGACTGATCTTCTGATTATAGTGAAGTAAACTCTCTGCATAGCCACTGTAGTATTGAACGTAGAAAGTAGGGTTGAAGTTTTCTGAGCCCAGATTATAAAGAAGACCAAGCTCTCGACCTCCCTTTTCAACATTGAAGATTTTTTTGCCGGCAAATAAACGGTATTGCAGATCGAGCCGCGAAGAATTCCACACCATAATATGAGTAAAAATCATTTTTAATTCCCAGTATCCCATGTAATCGATTATGTCGTGGTTTCCTGATGATTTACTGTAAATATGCTGAATTTTCAATTCACCTAGAATATTATGACGCCCGATACTTGAGGCAAGATTTGTTTTTACGAAAATACGATTTATTGAGCGGGATTTATCTCCATCTTCGCCATTTGATGTATGAAGCATTCCAATGTCAATTGATCGAAGAAAACTATTGGGGCCCTCAATAATTCTGTAGAATCCTTCAGGGTTATAGTTGATGTCATCAAAAGGTGCTGAGGATTCGTAGATATTCCAGAACATCAATTGAGTGTAGGCAAGGTATAAACTATATGTTTGTGCGACTCTGTACTTCGCACTAAATTGCATTTTTAAGTTTTCTTTACCGAAAATAAAATATGAGGGTTGGTAAAGAGAGAATTTATTGTAAGGATCATTCCCAAAAATTTCATTTGAAGCTTTTTGAATTATCTTGGTTTGTTGAACTTTAAGCTCTTCAATTTTTGCTTTTTCTTCTTTTTGTGTAACTGGAGGAACAGCTTTATTATCGATTGATTGAGAGTCGATGGATTCAGTATTAATGCCTTTATCTTTTTTAGGATTTTTTTCTTGCGCCATAGCAGTTGTAGACAGAGCTAGAAATGCTAAGAAGACAACAATCCTAAAAGATTCCAACATGAACAAATCCTGTGTGCTGTGTGTGATGAGTTGGTTGTATTGGCCTGAAGTAAAATTTCTTTTTTCCACCCATGACAAATTCTTATCAACCCTGATGTATTAAAAAAAAGAGCAAAGCAATTCAGGGTGATAATATGGGCCTTTTATTACTTGGCAGGGTAATGAAGGCCCAACTACAACTTTAAATTTTATACTAAGGAATTCTTCTAGATCCGCCGCCTCTGATAAGACCAACTACGAAACTTAAGATCGCTAATACGATGAATACCATTAATAGAACTTTACCAACTTCGATTGAAACTCCGGCAATCCCGTAAGCTCCGAAAAGCATAGCAACCAATCCAAGAACGAAAAATGTGATAGCAGCGCGTAACATAAGAATCTCCTTTATAAGAGTTATTAGAACTCAAAGATTAAGAAGCAGTTCCTGTGCCAAATCTCTATTCTAGGATTACAGCGAGTTATTAAAGAGAGCTTGACGAGATCTTGGGAATTATGCCACACTATTGTCGTGACTTGACATAAAAACCCCAAATGGAAAAATAACCCCATGAAACCAAAAAAGTTATCTACCCTCATGATCATTGATGATGACCCGGATTTGTTGGATTTACTTTGCTCATTTTTCAAGCAAAGAGGCTACAACGTAGTGACCTATGACGATGCACGAATTGCATTGGAAGAAATTGAAAATCGCAAGGTGACAGCTGATGTTGTCCTTTCAGATTTTAAACTTCCAGTAATGAGTGGTGTAGATTTCATTAAGAGAATCAGAAAATTAAACATGGTTTTGCCAATCATTCTTATGACTGCAGAAGGAAGTTTAGAGGTATCTCTTGAAGCGATTGAAGCCGGTGCTTATGACTTCGTTTTGAAGCCACTGCATTTTCCGCAATTGTTAATTTCTGTTCAGCGTGCACTATTTTTAAATCAAGTGCAGACAGAGAACACAAATTTAAAATCACTTTTTAACGAACAGGATTTTCTGGGATTAAAAGGTGTCATTGGTAGATCGCCAGGATTTAAAGCTGCGATGGAATTAGCAAAGAGAGTTTCAAGTTCTCAGGCCAATATAATTATCAGTGGTGAATCTGGATCTGGTAAGGAAGTTGTAGCGAAAGCTGTACACGATCTTGGTGAAAGAAAGAATCAGCCGTTTGTTGCAATCAACTGTTCTGCTATTCCTGAAAATCTTTTAGAATCTGAACTTTTTGGTTACGCCAAAGGTGCATTCACAGGAGCAATGGGAAGCAAGATCGGTTTATTTGAAGAAGCTAACAACGGAACACTTTTTCTGGATGAAATCGGTGACCTTGCACTTCCTCTTCAAGCAAAACTTCTTCGTGTTTTACAAGAAAGAAAAATTAAACGTATTGGTGAAAACCAGCCTAGAGATATTACTGCGAGAATTATCTGTGCGACTCACAAGAATTTAAAGAAGGAAGTTGAGGCCGGAAGATTCAGAGAAGACTTATTTTTCAGGTTGAATGTTATTCCGATTTATATGCCACCTCTTCGCGACAGAAAAGAAGATATTCTTCCTCTGTCGGAGTATTTTTTGAAAAAGTTTTCTTTGATGAACAATGTGAATCTGAAAGGATTTTCTAAAGAAGCGATTAAAAAGCTTGAAGGGCTTCCGTGGCAGGGTAACGTCCGTGAACTTGAAAATGCCATTGAAAGAGCTGTCGTTCTTGTGACAAGTGACTTGATTGAAGTGGATGATCTGCCTACACATGATCAGACTACTCATGAAGGAAAGGGAGAAGGCAGCGCTAGCAATGCACTTTTCACTGTGAACTCTCTGATGACACTGGAAGATGTCAGTAAAAAATATATTGAGTTTATTTTTAAACGCAATAATTTTGCAAAAGAGCAGACTGCGAAGGAGCTTGATATTGACCGCAAGACTCTTTATAGAAAATTAAAAGAAATTGAATCCTACGAACTGAATTAATTTCCTATTAGAGGGGCTTAAAGCCCCTCTAACTTTTTTTTCCGTCAGCAAACACCTTAAATGCGTTCCTAAATTTTGGCATAAGATGTGCTTTATAATCGATAGTACTTCCAATAAAATATTGGATTTATTTTATAACATATACTAGGGGAGAATATGAACACTCAAGACCGAAACAGCAGCACAAAAACGAATTTAGTAGTTAATGAAGATACGATTAAAGGTAAATGGAAAGAAATAAAAGGTGACGTACAAAAAATGTGGGGAAAACTTACAGATGATGAATTGGATCAAGCTCAAGGTGATTTAAAAAGTTTATCAGGAATTATTCAACGTCGTTATGGAGAGTCGAAGGAAGCCGTCGATACGAAGTTAAATGATTACTTTACTACAACATGGAAAGAAGTGAAGACAGGAATTGCAAAAACTGCTGAAAAAGCAAAAGATGCAGTTGCTGCCGCCACAGAAAGTTCAAAACAAAAAATGTAGTTCACTAAAAATTTAAATTACTTGCCGCGGAAATTTAATTTAAAGTATCTTTTTCCCGACCTGGCCGCTCTGAAAAGGAGTGGCCTTTTTATTTGTTTCTCAAGAGGTTTTTGCAACTTGGATAAGTTAAAAAATAAGTGTAAATATTGAGGCATGGAAATTATGAAAGAACAAAAAAAAGTTTATTTAGTAAGAAGGCAAACCGAAGTTGGTCAGCTAAAAGATAGCCTGGCACATAATAGCTTTGAGCTTTCGCAAATCATAGGACATCGCTTGAAAGGGCATGGGGAAACATTTGGTTTTCCGCAAATTTCTATTATCGGTGTCTCAATGGAAGAAGCCGCGATAGAAGGAAATATGGATAAGTTGAAAGCGGCAGTTGAGTCGCTGGGTGAGAGTGTGGAAGAGAATTTAAAAATTATTAATCAGATGCCTTAATTATCATGATAATAAAAAGGGTGTTGAAACACCCTTTTTATTAAGCTTTTTTGTGTTGTTTCAGAGTTATTGGTAATCAACCATTATCAAAGATTTTCCCGCTTTACTTGCAACGAAGTTGTCGATATTTGTGCCAGCTGGAGTTGAGCCTTTTCTTTCGAAAATTCTTTTTGTTTTAAAATCGTCAGCTTTAAAAAATTCATTAATTTTGTTCGGACGTTTTGCCATATTATAAGTGGCGTAGCTGCCGGCTGCTTTTAAATCGTCTTTTAAGTATTTTTCAATACTTTTATTTCTATCATTGGCAATTTTTACATCTCGATCTGAAAGTTTAATTCCTTGGCCCGGGTACTCTTTATCGGCCCATGAAAGAATCTTGATATCATCGATCTCTCTACCATCTCTTTGAGCGCTCGCAACGAATTCGCGAAGGTCACGTTTGCTGGATTCACTTAAGCGCTGAGTTCCTTTATTAAATTCTAAAACGGTGTAGTACTCACTGTTGGTTTTGGCCACAGCTTGAGAAGTAGGATTGGTCGATTCTTTACTTGCGGTTTTTGTTGCAGCAGTGTGGTTGTCGGTTGAAGAGCAGCTGGCAACCAGAGTTAAAAGTAGTGCAGCGCCAATTCCTTTCAATTTCATGAGAACTCCTATGTTCAAAAAAATTTTGCTTCATTACGAAGCGTTCGATGACATAAGAGCAAAACTCATTCCATGTTGTGTAATTGTCATATTAACCTTTTAACTAATATGAAAACAGTATGTAGCTTTTTTCTAGGGCATAGTGCCTCTTTTTACTAAGGATTTTTTTCTTTATTTAATGATTCTAATAACTTTAATAAGCAATAAACCTGACTTTTTTGGCCTAATATTTGCTACACATATTTTAGGAGATTCATATGAATACATTAAGATTATTAGGGACTGGATTGTTAAAAAAAGAAAGAAAAAGAAGAAGCAGTAATCCTTCTGAAGAAAAAAAATTAAATGCAAAAAAAAATGCACAGCACTTTAAGAGAGCTGTTTCAGTTGAGTTATTTCTGAGAGAAATTTTGGGAACACGACTTTTACAAAGGGAAAAAAATTCTAATATCTAATATATTGAGATAAAATAGATCGGCATTAAGATTAAACGTCATGTCCAAGCTGCCAAAAAAATACTTTCCGCATTGATGCCAACCGCGCTTTCGCTTTTCCTCGAAGAAAATAATAAAGTCTGCCATTCCGATGAACTATGAGAGGGCACCCGCTTAAAATATGAAACTTCTCAATATCGAAGACTCTGAATCAGATTATCAATTTATGCTCCACCATTTAAAAAAAAATGGAATCTTAGATATAGTATCTGAACGAATTGAAACAGAAGAGCAGCTTCGTTCTGCACTTCTGCGTGAAAAGTGGAATATTATTATTTCTGATTATAATATTCTAGGATTTAGTCCACTTGATGCACTTTCCATCATTAGAGAAAAATCAAAATTTCTTCCTTTCATTGTCTTATCAAGTCCTATCAGCGATGAAAGTGTCGCAGATATGATGAAGGCTGGAGTGGAGGATTTTGTAATTAAGTCACATCTGGAAAGACTTCCAACAGTTATTAAAAGAGCGCTACGGGAGTTCGAAGTTCATGAACAAGAGATGAAGTCCCGTGAGATTGCTAAAAAAGCACTCGATGCTAAAGAAGAAATGCTGACGATTGTTTATCACGATATTAAAAATCCTCTAGCGGCCATTCAGCTGGACGCCCAGCTCCTCGAACTACTTTCATATAAAGAGCCCAGTGAAGAAATGATGGTGGACTTGAGGGTTCAGGCGAAAAGAATTCTGAGAACAGTAGACTGCCTGAAAGTTCTTGTTGGTGATCTGCTTAAACATAATAAGCCGATTCACGATGCTGAATTTGAGCATAATTTTATCATCAGAAAAACATATCAAAATCCACTTCATGTTTTAAATGAGGTTCTTGATTCTTATAGGCCGCTTATTCAGGATAAAAAACTTTCGGTAAAAAAATCAGTCATTCAAAAAAAAATGATGGCCCACTTTGATAAAGACCGCATTTTTCAGGTGCTTTCAAACCTTCTCAGCAATGCTCTTAAATTTTCTCCTCTTGGAGGAGAAATTTCTATCGAGCTCGAAGAGACTGAGAAAAGTGATTATATTTTTACAGTGACAGACAGTGGACCAGGAATTTCGGAAATAAATCTTCCACATATTTTTGAAAAATACTGGACCGAAGGTTCGGGAAGCGGGCTTGGATTATATATCTGTAAATCGATTGTTGAATCTCATGAAGGCTCAATTCATGCAACGACATTGAATGACGGTGGGGCTAGTTTCTGGTTTACTATTCCTGGCAGTGAAATGTCTCCAGATGGAATGAACTCAAGCGCTAAAAAAACTGCTGAAATTATTGCGATTAGAAAAGAGCTTAGAGATCCATCTCAGCAAAACATTTATATCATTGATGACGATGAAGATCTTCGAGAAGTCATGACATGGGCAATTGAAAAAGAGGGCTATCGTGTTTTTTCATACGGTAATGCCAAAACTGCACTAGAAGACCTTCACCTTTTTGCCTATCCTCCGAGTCTTATTATTTTGGATTTCCATATGGATAATATGAATGGAAAAGAATTTCTAGATATTAAAAAACATAACGACCAATTGATGATTAAAAAATGCCCTGTCATAATGGTTTCTGCTGCACCTCTAGTTGTAAGAGAGGCCATTGATCCAAAGTTATATGCCGAGGTTTTATTTAAGCCTTTGAACCTCAATAGACTTATTGTTACGATCAGAAAATATCTTTAGTGAACTGAAGGCGTAACGTCAGGTTTTGCATCCGAAGTTGATGTCGCATTGGACTCAACTGTAGGAGGCTGCACTGGAGTAAGCGGAGGTATTGAGGGCGGACGGCTGCAGCCGATAAGAGCAATTACACTTAGTACCATTAGAATCTTTCTCATAAAACTTCCTATTCTTTCATTTTATATTTATCTTCAATACCCGGTTTTAATTTTTCTTTAAAGCCATTCGAAATAGCATTTTCAATTCCTTGCCCAGTGCTTATATTAAATTTTCCGTCATAATTAAAATCTACATAGGTCGCTATAGTGTGAGTTTTTGAGTCGCGAAGAATTAGGTTACCGAGTGCTGTGAAAATCTCGACAAAAAAATGTTTGATACCAATAAATTTTTCATTATTAGCTACAACATCAATATCTCTTAAAAACGGTTTTATATACCCTTTCATCTTTCCACTTTTGTCATTTTGAGCTTCAGCAAAAAAATCCATGCGGCCCTTAGTAAAGGTTAAAGGAAGATTACGTTTTAAAACAGCATTAAGCGAAGTCAGATTAAAGTCTTTCATTTCAACATCGACATCCCATAACACCGGCTTCTGAAGTAGGTTCAGGCTTCCGATAAAAACTAGTTCTGATGAACCCTGAATGGATGCACCCAGATTAAAATTGGAAATTTTATTTTGTTCATCGGGAGTAAGATTAGTGATTCTTCCGTTAATTTTTTCAATTTTTAAACGGGATTCGTCACTAAGCGCAGGGTACTCCTCAAAGACAATTCTGGCATTTTTAAGATCGACTGTTTCAATTTTTACCGGGAATAAAGTATCTTTTACATCTACAGCTTCTTTCTTAGGCGGATTCAGCTTGCTCATATCTTTTAGAAATAAAAAGTCGACATTCTTCGCTTCTATATCAGTTACAACTTTTCCCCTGAAAATGTGCCTCCAGGCAATTGATACATCGACATCTGAAATTGTTAGAAAGGTTTTTTCTTCACCTTTTAATTTTCCTGTGACATCTTCAAAACTGTAAGCGCCTCTGAGGATACTGATGTCAAGATCTTTCATATGCAGGGAATAAGTAGGGGAGAATTCACCAAGATATTTATTTGCCTCATAGAGAAGAATCTGTGGCAGCAGAATTCTAAAAACAATCAGGACTGCTACGATAATAACGGGGATGTAAATTTTTTTTTCTTTGTAGAAATTCTTCATGTGAAGATCCTGAAATACTCTTGGTTAATTTTTAATATGGCCGGTCTGACCGACAATTGAGCCTATATAACCGTTTACTTTTCTGACGAAACTTGCAGACCAGTGGTAGACATTTCTTTTGCTTGAAGCAGGGTTCATATCCAGTGTTGGAGCGTAAATTTCTTTCTGAAGATCGGGGTAATTTTTAAGATCCTGAGGGGTAAAACGTCTCATAATCATGAACTGAAATCCAATTTCATTTAAAATAGCACTATCGAGATTATTTCTCATTTTGGGAAACAATTCCTGCTCTTCTTCTTCAATATGCTGTTTAACCAGTTTTGCAAGTACTTTTATCTCGATAGATGTTATATCGTCCAGCTTTTTCATTTGACCAATTATTGGAATCAGTTTTCTGTATTTTCTGCTGATCATATCGTGTTCAACTTCGGCTTCAATGATATTTTTACGAAATTCATCCATGTCTACCAGGGAGTCGTAAACTGTTTTTTCTTCTGCCATTGAATGTTTTTTTAATGTATCGAGGAAAGTGCGGGAGTAGAAAAGTTTTTCATGAATTTCTGCATGGTCGTTGATTAAAACGGAAATACACTCTTTCAGATAGCTATGATCAATTAAAAGAATATTAACAATGTTGAAGCTATTATCTGTAGCGATTTCTTCACCGATGTTTTGCATGAGATCTCCAGTGTTTCTTGTAGTAGTTTATTATGAGTACAGAGATTTTTTTATGGCTTAAATAATTAAAGCCCCACTCTATCGAGTGGGGCTTCAACAAATCGTAAGTG
>JACMRM010000272.1 GCA_014376445.1 Bacteriovorax sp.
ATATCCGTATAAGAACGTATGAGCGCGGTGTAGAGAACGAAACGCTTTCATGTGGTACAGGTGCTACAGCAACTGCTCTCGCGGCAGCTGCATTTTATAACTGGAATGATGAGGTGGTGCTTGAGACATTAGGTGGAAAGTTAGCTGTGAAGTTTTCTGAGGATTTGAAAGAGATCTATCTTTGTGGACAAGCTGAGAAAATATTTACGGGGTCTGTCGCTTAATTTTATTTTAATTCAATATGTAATTCTTTAATTCTAGTCGCTTAGGAATCGCTTCTAATTCTTCAAAGTGCACTTATCAATTGATTGGTTGATAAGTACTCCAAGTTGGAGTACTGTGGAGAAGAGAGCTTGGTTCGACATAGAGTAGATTTATCTGAAGTAGAACATTTGTTTCTTAAAAAAATACCTAAACCAATTGTCGAAAGAATTTTTCTTTGGGTAAGACGTGTAGAGATGAATGGATTATTAGAAACTAGAAAAATTATTGGTCTTCACGATGAGCCTTTAAAAGGCGATAGAGCAGGACAGAGATCAATTAGACTTAATCTAGCTTATCGTTTGTTTTATATTGAACTACCTGAAGACGTGATCGTGGTGAAAGTAATAGAGGTAAATAAACATGACCACTAAAATAAAATACGGACTCAAAGAGCTTGAACGAGATTATGGCATTATGACTTTTGGCCGAATGCTTAAAAACTTTAGAGAGGTTGATGAATACACTCAAAAAGATTTCGCAAAGCTTTTAGGAATATCTCCACAACGATTAAATGATTTTGAAAAAGAGAGGAGGCTTCCTGATATAGCCAGTGCAGCCTCTTTTGCAAAAAAACTTAAAGATTCAGAATCATTTTTTGTTCAAATGCTTTTGCAGGATTATATGCGAATGGCGAAGTTGAAGTTAGAAGTGAGTGTAACAGAAAAAGCGGCATAAACAGGCCCGCTCTATTGCGGGCCAGTTATTATTATAGAGAAGAAACTGAAGCGATCATTCTAAAACGTTCCTGGATTTTACCATCATATTGATTCTTAAACTTTTTAGTTCTTGAGTGATAGATAGCATACCATTTAGCATCTTTCTTAGCATGACGAGTTTTTAGTAGAGAAAGGATTTTACCCATTTTATCTAAAGCGTATGCTTCGTCAGCTTTAAGAAGTTTTTTGTCGATTTTACCAAGACCAAGTCTAACGAATTCTACGTCCCAAACTTTAGTGTTGATCTGAGCAAGTGAAAGATCCCCTGAAACAGAAATAGCTGAGTTATCAAATCCTGATTCAGTAGAAATGATGGCAACCATTACTTTTGGATCGATTTGAAACTTTTTAGAACTTTGATATAACGCTCGCGAAATTTCTTCTCTTTTTTTATTGTTAAGGTCTGGTTGAACTGACTGGATCATCTTTGAAATAACAGAAATGTTATAAGTTCTAATCTCTGCTTTAGAGAAAGACTTTGGCATAACATTCGTTGAAATTAGAGAGATGATAAGTGCAAGAATAAGTGATTTTGTTGTTTTCATTTTAAGCCCCCGCTTACCCTTTAAAGTGCAGGGTTCGGGCCAAGAAAGAGCGCTTAAGTCATTGTTAGTTCAAGCGAAAAGTGTTCAAAACTTGGTCTATGTTGAAAATTCTGACAGGGGTTAAAAGAATTACAGTGAGATGCCTTCAGGGCACATTTTCAGAGTAGAATTTCGGCAACTATGCAAAAACCGGAGTCTCTCTATGAATAACAAACTGTTATCTTTTGCCATGATCTTATCAACACTTATCCTGCCTGCAGTGGCAAGTGCACGATTAACTAATGAGATCATTCCGCATACGGGGATTTTAGCTATTTCAGGCGTTGATTCGATCACACTGGAGCAGCATGCTGGAAGATCTATGACTTTTTGAATAAAGGCTACATGGAAATCAAGACAACTAAAGTTCCAATGGGATTTTCATTACTTGATCCACAACTAGTGATCAAGCAAAATGGCAAGACGATGTCTATCGACGTTGATACCGACAGTTACTTTGGTGATGAAGAGAGTTTCGCTCTGCTAGCTAAAGACTCTGATCTAAACTACGATTTATTCTTAAAAAAGACGGTAACAAATTCTAAGGCCGTTCAAGAAGTTAAAACTCAAGCTTGTACATTTCAACAATTTGGAAGCAAGTGCGGGATTGATATTGATGGAAAATATAACTGTGTAATGGGTCTTGTCGATAAGATGGGAGTTCAGCAAATTAGTAATACATCTGTTGATGTAACTGAAACTTATAAGTTAACTTTAGGTCAGAAGAATGTTTTAAAGGCGGAGTTTACTTCTTCACAGACAATAACTGAATTGAAAAAAAGTGAAGTGCTTTCAGTTTGTAAGTAAAAATTAAGATGAAACTATATTAAGATATATTCGGTTGGCGAATTATTAGCTTCCATCGATGTTATTAAAAAAGTTCTCGCCAATAATTCTTAGTAAGATGATCAAAAAAGTCGGTTTTATCTAAGTCAAACAAATCAATTGCAAAACTCAGACTGACATATAACATAGGTGACTATTGTTTATTAAATGGAGACCGCATGAAACTATGTTTGTTCGTGATTGTAAGTTTGTTATTAGCGTCTTGTTCTTCTTCAACCGTGATTACTTCAACAGATAAAGATTCAAAAATCTACGTCGACGGAATGTTTGCAGGAACTGGACAAGCCACTCATCAGGATCAAAAAATTGTTGGATCAACAACAACGGTGCAGATTAAAAAAGACGGCTGCGAAGACATGAGTTACATATTCGCAAGAAATGAAAAATTTGATGCTGGCGCATGCCTTGGCGGTGTTTTCCTATTAGTGCCTTTTCTTTGGATCATGGAATACAATCCGCTTCATAATTATGAATACGTATGTACTCCCAAAAAGTAATTTACATTTTTTTCCTTTTATTGATGGGGGCCGGGTGTGCCCCTTTTCCTAATCTGCAGCCAGAATATGTTTCCCCCATAGATGTTAAATACAAACTCAACTTGATTAAGAATAACGGAAGTGAAAATCAAAATATCAGTGGCGGCTCACTCTTTTTTTATCAGGGATTTCTTTCACCGGTTTTAAATTCAGCTTGCCGTCATTATCCAACTGATTCACGTTATGCTCGAATGATGTTTACAAAATGTTCGTGGCTAACTTCAATTATAAAAACTTCGGCTCGTTATTTTTCTGAGCCTAATGGAGCAAAACTTTACTCTATTCAGACCATTGAAAGTAATCGCCTTTATTATGTCGATCTTCCTGAGGAGTGCTCGCTTTGAAAATATTGATTATCTGTTTTGCTTTAATCTCTTCAAACGTTTTTGGGCAGGACCAGTTTACTTATGCTAAGGAACTTTATTTAAGTGAACAGTACACGCGTGCCGTATTTCAGTTTGATACATTGTTGAGTTCTATTCCTTCAGGTGGAAAAGATCGTGCACTCGTCGGTTTGTCTGCCTCACTCTGGATGCTGGGTGATACGAAAGCTGCTTACGATAATATGAATCATATTTCTAATCGCGATTTATCACATCAATTGGAAACAGCACTTTTAGTTTCAAGCGGTGATCTGTATGAAGTAAAATCGTCATCGCACGAAAAAGCTTACTTGAACGAACTGACAGATCTTGAAGCAGATAGAGTGAAGTCACCTGTCCTGGCCGCTGTTTTCTCCGGACTCATTCCCGGAGCTGGCCACGTTTATCTTGGTGCCTACCAAAGTGCTGCGATCGTTTTTATTTTTAGTGCGCTGACGGGAGTTTCGACTTTCGAATTTGCGAAAAAGGATTTAACGACTCCCGCCATAGCTTCTGGTGTTTTATTTTCAATATTCTACATGGGGGGAATTTATTCTTCTTATGAAGGCGCTGTGAAAATGAACCAAATGAAAATCAGCAAACCTAAAAAAGATTTGAATACAAAATATTTTCCGATACTAAGACTGGATTTTTAATGCTTAAATTAAAGCATGAATACACTAAATGGTCTTATACATCTTGATGTCTCACTTTTAAGTCTCTTTATCAGGGCCATCGTTGTTTACCTCGCCGTCTTGCTCCTTTTGAGAATTTCGGGGAAAAGGCAGATGGGGCAAATGAATGCAACAGAGTTCGTTGCGGTTTTACTTATTAGTAATGCTGTTCAAAACTCGATGAATGGTGGGGACAACTCACTTGTCGGCGGATTATTTCTCGCTGTCGTTTTAATCGCACTTAGTTCATTAATTGCTTATCTGACTTATAAAAGTAAAATTTGTAGTTCAATCTTTGAGGGATCACCGACACTTCTCATTCATAAAGGTCAGATCATCAAGGCGAATATTCGAAAAGAATTGTTAAGTGAAGGGGAGTTGAAGACTCTTTTGCGCAAGCAGGGGTTTCATGACATGAAAGAGATCGAAATCGCTATATGGGAAGCCGACGGAACTTTAAGCATTACCGGTAAAAATTCTTTATCTATAGTTGAAACTGCCGCTGAAGTAAAACATACATAAATATGAAATCTATAATTGCAAAAAATCTTTTTAAGGCCTATCCAAAACCAAAATCTCAAGAACCTTTTTATGCTGTTAAAGATTTAAACTTTGATATCAATGAAGGTGATATCGTGGCGTTTTTGGGGCCTAACGGTGCTGGAAAAAGCACTACGATTAAAATGTTGTGCGGAATTCTTACGCCCACGTCTGGTTCATCAGAAATTGTTGGCAAGCATTCTGGATCAAAAGAAGCAAACCTGAAATTAGGTTTAGTTTTTGGAACGCGAAGCCAGCTTTATATGCACATGACGATTTATGAAAATTTAGATTTAATTTCAGAAATTTATTATGTGACTGGCGAAGAAAAGAAAAAACGTATTCAATACTTGTCCGAACTTTTTCAAATAGAGCATCACCTCAAGTCGCGTGCGCGCACATTGTCATTAGGCGAGCGCATGAGATGCGAAATAGTAGCGGCCTTAATTCATAAGCCTCGCGTTTTGCTTGCCGATGAGCCGACGATCGGTCTCGACGTCGTTGCAAAAAATAAACTTCGTGAAGTTATTAAATCGTGGCAGAAAGAAGAGAAAGCCACTTTGCTTTTAACGAGTCATGATCTTTCTGATGTTGAAGCTTTATGCCATCGTTGTATTTTGATTGATCACGGTCAAAAACAATACGATGGAACTCTGACTGGTTTAAAAGGTGATCTGGCCGGGTTAAGAAGAATTCAAATCATCACAGCAGATAAAAATAAAATATTAATGAATCATGTTCCTTTGGTGAAGCCAATTCAAACAGGTGATGAGTATGTTCATAAGTATGAAATGAATACTCAGCAAATTCCCATGGCCGAAACAATTTCAAAATTATCAAGTCATTATGGAGACAGTTTGCAAGACTTGCAGATTTTTGAAGTAAGTCTCGAAGAAGTTTTAGGCGCTCGATTCACGAAAATGGCAGTGCAATGATTTTTTCTCCATCATTGAGATTTCATTTTAAGAATGCGACTTTCTCTTTTAAAGAGTCATGGACTAATCTTGCAAATAGCATTGTTAGCTTTATGCTTTTTCCCGTTTTTATGTTTGTGCTTTCCAAAATGTGGGAAAAATTTAATGGGCAAATGGGGAATTATACTTATAAAGAAATTTTAGCCTATATAGGTGTTACTGAAATTCTTTATATGACTTTTCTTCGCACTGGAAATGTCATGGCAGCAAGTGGAGACTTCTCCATAAGCTTAGCGCGGCCAAGATCATGGCTCGCAACTCAATACTCATCGCTTTATGGAAAAACTCTAGGTGCACGATTAGTACTCACTGTTTTGTTGTTTCCGATTTTAATTGCTTTCGGACTTGAATTTCACTTTTCATTGACTATCGTGGTGAGGCTCATGTTATTTTTAATTCCTCTGGGGATTTTTCAAGCGCTTTACTCACTGATTTTTTCGAGTGCTCATGTGCGTTATGAGGTTACAAATTACTTAACGCTTCCTTTTGGCAAATTATTTTTAATTTTCGGTGGCGTATTTGCACCCATTTCTGATTTTGCAGAGCCTGCAAAAAAAATTCTCTTGAAACTTCCACCTTCGGATCTGTTTTTTCAACCGGCCTACTTTGTGATTAAAGGAAGTTTTTATCAGCTTTCTATTTTAGAGTGGTCTGAGCGAATGATCGTCCAGCTTGCTGCTTTATTGATTTTAAATATTTTATTTTTTAAATCATCACGCAAGCATCATCAGAGCTTTGGAGGATAAATGATTTCACTATTTTTTAAAGCAATGAAACATAACTGGAGTGCACAAGCTTCGAACCCGGTAAATCTCTGGGCTGGACTCACTACAATGATCGTGAACAATATTTTATTTCTTTATGGAATGTGGTTGATGATGTTTGCAGGTAAACCTCAAAATCAGGTAATCTTTCCCTATTATTTAACACTCACAGTTCTTGCTTACATCGGATGGGGAACACTGAATTTCTTTTTAGGTGGATTGAAAGAGTTAGGTGAAATTATCGATGATGGAAAACTTGAACCGATGCTAGGAACTCCAAGGCATCCACTTTTTCTTGCCGCCATTAGTAGATCGAGCGTGACGGCACTTGGTGATTTACTTCAGGGTCTTTTTACACTTGGATTTCTTTTTTGGTATACTGGTTTTGAATGGGCCCTGAGAGCAGCTTTTGCAAGTGTGATTGTCACGATAGCTTTTACTGCAATTTTTATTGCAGCTGGAACTCTTGCTTTTTTTATGACTCGTGGAGCTTCTGTCGGGATTTTTATTGTTGAGAGTACACTTTCATTTACGATGTACCCAGTGACAAAAATTTTAGAAGGGAACTCGCGGCTAATTCTTTATTTGATTCCAGCCGCTTTAACTGCGACACTTCCGATGGAGTGGATTGAAAATGCGAATTGGGCAGATTTTTTTATTATGATTTCGATCACAGCAATTTGTTGTGTTTTGAGCGTGTGTTTCTTTAATTTTGGTGTGAAGAATTACAGAGCTTCAAATTACATTTCGGCGAAATAAAAGACAGATCCTAGGGTTCTGACTTCACTGCTGAATCAAAGCGAAGCCTGTAAACAAAATTCAAAAAATAATTTTGTGGGCAAAAAGTTATCAAAATTACCTTTTTTGAGAAAAAAATAGCTGAAACTGACAAAAATTAGACAAAAAAAGAGGTTTTTAGTAAAAAGCAGATTTTTCTAACTTTTCTATAATAAGCTGGCAACCTTTACTTCTAATTTGGAAGCGCAGACTATTAAGGTCATCTACGTATTAATATTCAGAAGAAGTATCTTAGAGGGATTATGACAAAAGCAAAAGAATTGCAAGATCTTGTTCAAACAGGAATTTTAGGTCTTGATGAAATATTTCTTGGTGGCATTAGAACAAACAATATTATCTTGCTTGAAGGAAGCCCTGGCGCAGGAAAAACCACACTCGGTTTAGAATTTATTTATCGTGGGGCCAAAGATTTTAGAGAAAATGGTTTAATCATTTCCTTTGAATTAACTCCTCAAAAAATTTTAAGAGACGCAAAAGGTTTTGGCTGGGATCTGGCCGGTTTACAAAAAAAGAATAAAGTTAAAATTATTTACACCAATCCATCTGTAATACTCCAGGAACTTCAAAATCCTGACGGAGTTCTGGTCAATGAAATAAAATCTATCAATGCAAAAAGAATTTTAATCGACGGAATTACTCCTCTGAAAATGTTTGGAGAGCTAGTTAATGGTCGTCCATTTAGAGACAGTCTACATATATTGGTGGAAAGCTTGCAGAGATATGGTGTGACTGCGATATTAACTAAAGAGCTGCCGGAAGGTGCTGCCAAGGGTAGTGGTCAGCTTGAGCATGAACAGTTTATTTGTGACACAATTATTACACTTTCCAATACAACTAACGAAAGAAACACTCATCGTTTTATAGAAATAAAAAAATCTCGTGGGCAAGATTTTATATCCGGACAGCATACTTTCCGAATAGAAGGTGACAATGGTATCGCTGTCTATAGAAGGACTCAATCAAGGCCAAAGCAAACAGAAGAGCAGCCGACTTCAATCAACAGGTCATCAATTGGAATTCCGTCGTTGGACAAAATCATGGGTGGAGGTATTTACGATGGATCTATTACGCTTGCAGTTGGAATTTCAGGAACCGGTAAATCAGTCATTGGTGTTCAGTTTTTAATTGAAGGTGCAAAACAAGGTAAGAAAGGACTGCACATAACTATGGATGAGCATCCTAAGCAGATCCTGAGAAACGCTAAAAGTTTAGGTTTAGGTCTCGAGGCACTCGTTAAGAGTGGTGATATTATTATTCATTATGAATCTCCTTTAGAGCTAGAGATGGATGTGCATTTTGAAACAATTATGAAATTGATTGAAAAGTATAATATTGAAAGAGTTGTTGTTGACTCACTCGCAGCTTATGAACATGCAAATCCAAAAGAAGCGCATCAGTTTATTTATGCATTATCCACATATTTTAAAAACAAACTTATTACTGCGGTTTGTAATTACGAGAGTCCAGAGTTGTTAGGACTTACGCAGATAAGTCTCGATCTCAAAGCTTCTGCTATAGTAGATAATATTATTCTTTTAAATTATGTTGAGATTTCTACTCAGCTTCGCAGGGCCATCACAGTCCCTAAAGTAAGAGGAACGGCCATTCCTCAAGTCACACGCGAATTCTTAATACAGCAAGGCGGACTATATCTAATTGATGAACATATTGGTCAGGCAAAAGAATTTGAAGATGTTCCCCAACTTCCGCTTTCAAGTTATTACGGGATACTTTCGAGAGCTCCTGCAAGACATAGTCCCCTGATAGATAAAATGGTTGCAAACGGTGAAGGATTGCCAAGCTCACCTAAAATGAACTCACATGATTGATAACCATGATGTCCGAAATTATGATCTGATTTTAGGTTCAATTGATGAATGGTCACAGATGTTGGAGTTATTTTGTAAGGCCAGCTGCTTAACAGGCAGTATATATCTGGATAACGGCAAAAAAGTTTTAGGACCATTTATTGGTTCTACTTTTGGTGAATTTTTCCAACAAAATAATCTCCTTGAGGACTACAGCACTTGTTGTAATTTTGAAGTAGAACAGGTTTTAAAAATTGAAAAGGCAATGTCTACAACTCCTACTATTCTTTCTGATGTCTTTAAGCTTAGAACTGTTCCGATCAAAGTTGAAAATCATATATTAGGTTATGTTGTATTCGGATGGATATTTGATCACTTTCCAGATCCTATTGAGTGTAACAAACTTGCGAGGCTCTTGAAGCTGCAGGAAAATAGCTTCTGGCAAGCGGCCCGCATCCAGGCACCCATAAGTTCGGGGAAGGTTGCAACTTACGAAGCAATGTTGAAATTATTATGTACGACACTTATGCAGCAACTAATATCTCTTCGACAAGCTAACCATACAGCGAGACTCAAGGATGAGTTATTAGCTACTGTTTCGCATGAATTAAAAACTCCCTTAACTACAATCATTCTAAAAATTCAGATGATGAAAAAAGGAATGATCAAGCCTGAACGTTTACCTGAGTTCATCAATTCTCTCGAGCGCTCTGCAAATATCCAGGCCAATTTGATCGAAGACTTACTCGATGCCGCTAAAGTCATAACAGGAAAGTTCGTGGTTAATCCTCTTCTTATTGACTTGAAAGATATACTGCAAAAATCCATTGAAACGATTGAAGACTCTGCCCAGACAAAAAATATATCGATTGAAAGCCTTGGTCTCAACGAATGTTATCCCTTCATGGGGGACTCAATAAGACTTCAACAGGCCTTTTGTAATCTGCTTACCAATTCTGTTAAATTTACACCGGCAAATGGTCATATAGTTGTAAAAATGACTCAGAATATATCCAGCTACACAATAAAGTTTAGCGATGACGGAACAGGTATTGAGCCTTCCTTCATGCCAAGTATTTTTAAAAAATTTTCTCAGCATGAATCAAAAATCGGTCTTTCACAGGCAGGGCTGGGTCTTGGATTGTCATTAGTTAAAACGATTGTTGATCTACATTATGGGACGATTGAAGTTGAAAGTCCTGGTCTTGGCAAGGGGACAACTTTTGAGATTACTTTAAATCGTGATAGGGTGCTTTTAAATTAAAATATTTAAGTTCTAGAAGTTACAAGTTACAAGTTACGAACTCTTTTTTTCGGCAAATTAATTTAGGCCGAGAGCTTCTACTTGATTTTCGCAATTTCTTTTTCTTCCCTCAACATCGAGAAATAAATTACTTAATTTGGGCTGACTCATGAATTTTCCTCTGAACAATGTTTTATTAAGGCCATCCTCTTATCTTTAATAGAATGTGGACAAAATTGGCATTGTCCACACTCTGTGGACAAATTTGCTTGTCAGGGCCAAATGTCGGTGTTATTAAAATTCGATGAATGAAAACTTGGCAGACATTGAAATGCATCGGAAGCTACGCCAGCACCTTGAGCTGGAGTTTGAGCGTCGCTGCGAGGTGAATTCGAGGTATTCGCTCAGGGCCTTTGCTCGAAGTTTAGACGTAGACAGCTCTTATCTTTCTAAATTTCTAAATAATAAACGCATCCTATCTGCAAAAGGACTAAATACCTTTGCCGAAAAACTTAATTTTCCCATTGAGCTTAAATTAAAATCACCTAAATCTAAGTCTGCAAAACCTAAGTTCACATCTATTAATGTTGATCAATTTAAACTCATCGCCGACTGGTATCATTACGCAATTCTCGAACTAACACTTACTCAAGACTTCAAACCAGATATTCGCTGGGTCGCAAGCACTTTAAATATTTCTCACGGCGAAGCCCTAGGAGCAATTGAGCGCTTAAAGCGATTAGGACTTCTCACAATCACGGAAGAAGGGCGCTGGGTTTGCGCTCATAACAATACTACGACTGTCCATCCTGGCACCAATGTGGCCTTGAAGCACATGCAAAGAGAGATCTTGAAGCAGGCCCATGACGCTCTGGAAGAGGTTTCTATTGAAGAGCGTGATCAATCATCAATTACCATGGCCATCGATAAGCTCCGTATTACCGAGGCTAAAAATATGATTAAGCGTTTTCGTCGCGAATTAATGGAATACCTTGAGGGAGGCGAATCTAAAGATGCAGTCTTTCAGCTCAGTATTTCATTGTTTCCAATTTCTCACCGAAAAAAAGGGAGCACTACCAATGCCTAATTTCATACTTCCAATTTTTGCTATAATTATAAGTTCAATCATTCCACTGTCCGCATTGGCCGCACAGTCTGATGGACAAGAAGGTCATGGTGGCGACATTGCTGTATCCATCTTCGTAGGTATTGCTTATAAGACGGCGGCATGTCTAGCAGAGTCTCCGGAGTCACTGAAAGACTACCCACTCTTACTTGAAGACTTTAATTTGGCCATTGCAAGAACATCTATTTACTCGGTTGAAAAGACCGTACTCAACGGAAACGAAGTGGATGCTATCAATTATCCAACTGTCGAGGCACCTCGTATACTCATTAATCGTAACCGCTGGCTCGACGATCGTCTCAGTACTGACATGCGAGCGCTGCTCGTGTTCCATGAGTACTTAAGCATTGCAGGTTACGACGATAGTTCATATAAAATTTCTTATGCTTATATTAATAAAAATAAAGCGTGTATCAACCAAGGGGAAAAATAATGTTTAATTTAAAAGCTGTTTCTGTATTGATTTTTGGCCTAGCACTCACAACTTTCACCGTCGCAAAAGCGGACAGTATCGTATTAGGTGAATTCCAAGGGGAAGGAGTTCTCGCTGTAACTCAAAAAGATAACAGTGGAAACGTCTCGGCCTACAATACGACTTGTCACTTGGCGCTGAATATCGATGTTACTGCGACATCTATGGATATTCCTTTTGGTGCAATTACTTGCAACACCGGTATGAATACTTGGAATGAAAGTGCCATACACTTAGACATTGTAGACTCTAAGTTGCTTTTGGATCAACAAGAAGTGGGAAGTATCGCAGTAGATGGTACTATCACTTTTGAAATGACGACATTCGAAATGAGAAAGGTAACTATTTATCACACCGACTATTCATGCGTTCCATCTCGCATCGAGACGAAAAATTACAAGCTTCTTAGCACGCTAAATTATACTCTGAAGCCAGTTGATGCAAAAACTTATATTGTTTCACAAGCTAAAGAGGTTGATACGCTTCAATTGATCTACAAGAAGGAATACCCAAACTGTCCTGCAGGGACGTTTTATGTTCCATTTCACGAAACTCGATTGCTTTCAGGCACTGTAACAAAACAGTAAATACAAGCTTGCGAATATTTTAATAAATCATCAAAGCGCCAGAGATCATAAAAATTTCTGGCGCTTTGTCTTTTTGGCATACTGGACTTCCCCAAGTTTAGTGGACACTTTAATCTAAGCAGTGGAGCTGGCAAACATAGATGGTCATGCTTTGCGGGTCACTTTAATGAAAGACATTGAAGCTGAGCTGAAAAAGAAACCAAGCAGGCTGAAGAATAGGTGACACTGTATGTACAAAAAAATATTTGTTTCAGATAAACTGGAAGCCTTTGCTCGCGACCAACTTCTTTCAAAAACAACTACCGTTAAGCATCGGCGAGACAGAAATGTTTAAAGATATCTTGGCAAAAAAAGCAGTAAAGAACTTAAATCTTATTTTTTTTAGTATTAATATTAATTAAAACCATCGCCAGTGCGAAAATTAAAACTTGAGCACATATAGTCTGCCATGTTGGGAAAAGCCCTAAAGTATCAAATCGAATATTCCATGGAAGACTTGTCACATTTAGAATTCCGGCTTCTTGCATTGAATGAACTGCTTTACCTGCCAGGATGAATGCTAAAATGCTGGTTAAAATTGATGACACTTTAAAGAGTTCGCGAACAGGAAGTTTTTTAGAGTATCGAAGAGCGAAAAATGAGAAAGTAAAAATAAGGGCAATGGCCGCAAAGAGTCCTAAGCTGATTGCATTTTTTCCATCAATATTGGTTTGAAACCAGAGTGCACGAATAAAAAGAACGGTTTCGAATGCTTCGCGAAATACAGAAATAAAAGCAATTGTGAATAAACCAAACAAGTTTTTATTATCAATGGCCCCTTGAACTTTTTCCTGAATAAATTGTTTCCAACGTGAAATTTCAGTTTGACGGTGAAGCCAGAAACCAAAATAAAGTAGTATGACAACTGCAAAGGTGGATGTTACGGCCTCTAGGACTTCGCGGCTTGCACCACTCATTTTCATGAGAGATCCCGATAAAAACCAGGCAACGAAACCTAAAAAGAGTGCAGATCCCCATCCGGCGTGAACCCATAGAGCAGCTCTTCTACTTCCAAAAGCTTTGATGACACTAAGAAGAGTTAAAATAATTAAAACGGCTTCAAAGCCTTCGCGTAAAATAATGGCGAAAGATCCTGAGAAGGCTACGCCAAAACTTAATTCTTTCGCCTGAATTGTATCTTCAACTTCAGTGAAAACTTCCTGGGTCACAATAATTTGAGCAGACAATTGATTAAAAGTGCTTTTTGGATCACTAATAATTTGTCTAACCTTTCCCATTTCAGTTTCTATTTTTGTCACGAGAAGAGGATTGTTAGCTTTAATCATTGGCTCTATGGGTTCAATGCCTTCGAGGTAAGCTTGCAAGGCAAGTCGTTTTGCATCTTCTTTTGAGTTATTTTTAAAGGCGGCAAGGGACTGGTTTAAATAAGTCTTCGCCTTTCCAATAAATTCTCCGCCTGATGTATTATCGTTTTTATTTCTTAGAAGCGCCAAAGCGAGATTCTTTTTGTTATCATCTTTCTCGTTAAATTTTTCTTTCAACTCTGTATCTGAAAGTGTCGCAGCTTCTTCAAGAGTGATGCTGTCAGTGCTTAAAAGTTTTGAAGCAGCTGCAGTCTTGGCGGCATCAACATGTCTGATGGACATAATATAAAATGATAGATCCCAAACTTCTTTATCGCTGAAATTACCCCAGGCAGGCATTCCAGTTCCTGGAACTCCCAGACGAATAGTATTGTAAGAATGAAATGCTGAAATTTCACTCATTCGTTCTGCTTTGTGAAAGTTAGCTGGTTTTGGCTCAAGACTAGCGCCGCCAGGACCATCACCAAATCCATTTTGTCCGTGACAAGAGACACAGTTTTGTCCGAATAATAATTTACCATTAGTTAGAGAAGGCTGATTAGTTGGAGCAAGTTTAATTTTTGTTATGCTTATAAGGTCTTTTTGGATGTCGCGAGATTGAAGGGCGACGTCAACTGCTTCGGCCTTTGCTTCAATCATTGATTTAAGTTTTACTATTTTGTCGTAAGTTTTTTGATCATTTTTTATTTCCGGCAAAGTTCCAGCGAGTTCATAAACTTTTGCTACAAACTCTTTTTGTTCAGAATATTCAGTTGGTGAAGTTACTTTTCCATGTTCAACTGCGCCACCATAATCATGGGCCAGGTAATCAAGGAGATGAATTGCAAAACGTGGAGATGTCTCATTGCTCTCAGAACTTTTTGGAGCAATTGTTTGAGAGATTGCCATTGGGGTATGAAGACAAAAAAGAGCTGCAGATAGAAAAATAATTTTATACATGAGAACAAATCCGTCTTGAATAAGGGATATTTGTTTCAGCTTAGCTATAAAAGTTTGAGTTGTCAACCAGTGTGTTATTATCCTTGTTTTAAATAGGTACCAACTACTAAAATTTCATGGTGTTGAATGTTAAATCACCCCTTAAGATAGAACCATGTAAATAAAATCGAGACCTTATATCATTCTCAACCAGGGTTTTGTAATAATCTCATCAATTACTTCTGCTTGAATTCTTTTTGTCGAACAAGTAGCAATTTTTTCTTCAATTAATCGATGGATATAGTAACTTGATTCGCTCATACGTCGACATACAGAGTGATGAGTTTCAATTTCACCAGATTGACGAGATTGTTTTTAAAAAGCTAATGAAGGATTAGGTTTAAACAGCACTACCTTCAATTGTATGAACTAGTTTTTGTACCAATGAATTAAGCATATCGGTCTGAGCTGAAAGAGTTTCGGCAGCATTGGCAGACTCTGCCGAACTCGAAGTGTTTTGTTGAGTGACCTGATCAAGTTGAGCAATAGCTTTTGTTATTTCGTGAACTCCCTGAGCTTGTTCCTGGCTAGCAGAGGAAATTTCAGCAGCAATTTTGGAGACACTTGCTACCGATTCAACAATTTTACTCAAAACTTCTTCGCATTCATGAGCAACTTTTGTCCCAATTTCTACTTTGTTTTTACCATTTAGTACGAGTTTTCCAATTTTATCTTTTGAATTTTTTACAATATCTTCAACACTCTTAATACTTTGATCAAGAATGTTGGTAATTTCCAAAGCAGCAGATCCGCTCATGGCCGCGAGGTTTCCAACTTCCTCGGCAACAACCGCAAACCCTTTACCTTGCTCTCCAGCGCGAGCAGCTTCCACTGAAGCATTAAAAGAGAGAAGTTTTGTCTGAAAAACGATATCGTTTATTACTTTTGTTTTGGTACCAATCGAATTAATAATTATTACAATGTTTTCTATTTCCTTATTGGTCTCGTTTATTTGATTCATAATTTCTTCGTTACTACTATTTATATTTCCAATAGCAATAATCATATTATCGACAACGACTTTTCCTCTTTCTGCCGTAATTAAGCTTTTTTCTGTAATAGAAGATGATTGCTTTGCATTTTCAGTATTGGCATTAATCATCGAGCTTATTTCTTCGATTGATGAAGAAGTTTCTTGCAAAGAAGCCGCTTGTTGAGTTGAAGCGTCAGAAAGTTCTTTGGATGAAGAGGCAATTTGTTGGGCTGCTAAGCCAACATTTTGGCTTGCCTCAGATAAATTTGCACCAATTTGCGCAAATGTTTTACTGATAAAAGTAGCGAATATAAAAGAGATTGATAATGAGAAAATAATCGCTAATGTTGCGCCAGCGATAGCATAATTTTTTGCAGTTTTAACAAGTGCAATACCCTCGCTTTTAGCAAGATCAATCGCGTCGATATTGTTGAGCTCAATATTTTGAATAGTTTCTATCATATTACTAAATTCAGGTTTTATACTTTCTTTATAAATTTGTTCCACTAAGACAATTTTTTTATCGGCTAATTTTTTGCTTGCATCCATCATTGGTTCTTTTAATTTGTCCCATGACTCAAATAAATGAATACGCAATTTATCTGCTTTGTCTGTCATTGCAAAGGATTTGTACCTGTCAACGGCCGTAGTCAATCTGTCAGTTGAAGCGTCTATTTTTTCTAAGTAATTATTCATCTCATCGGCATCATCTTTATTGGCCAGCGCTAATAAGTAATAACTTTGCAATCGATAAACTTCTTGTTGTAGTAGTTTACTGGTAGTCACTGCAGGAACTGTATCGTTAAGCGTTCTTGACATACTATCGGAAATTTTTTGAGTTTGAAAAAGCGTAATGCTAGCAACAAAAATTAAGAAAACTAACGGAATCATGACAACCGTTAATATGCGCCCTTTTAAACCTGAAAGACTAAATCCAAGCTTCATCTGGTCTTGATTATTTTTCAATTTTTTTAATAACATCAACTTCTTCCTCAAACTCAATTTTTAAAATGTTATTCTTTTTTATATCCGCAGAAGTAAATTCCTTCAATCTTGTCAGCAATTTTTAAAGGCTCGTAATAAGTTTTATAAATTGTTCCACAAACATCAGCTTCACCAGTATATGAATTGCCTGCTTTAATAGCACTATAGGCTGGACCAGGATTTTTTAGCAGAGTTCCCATACATCGCTTGCCATCTTTATCAAGTGCATTTGTGCTAATTCGAATAAAGTCCTCACCAGTACGAACAAAAATTGTACAGATTCCACCAAGCTTATCCTTAATTGAATCCACGACTGCATTTTCGTTTGTATTAATATTCATAGCTCCAAACTTAAGGCCTGGGGCCTCTTTATCGCCAATTTTATGCGTACCTTCAATTTTAGGGGTACCCTTACTAGTAAGTTTTGCCTTAAGGGCCGCTACAGATGCGATAGGATCGCCTGCTGCCATTACGTTGCTACCTACAAAAACCGACAATAGTAAAAGTCTAAGTTTAAAACCAATTTTGCTTTTCATTTTCATTCTCCTTAATAATTAATATAGTAACCTCTAAAGCAATCGCATTAGATATTCATTTAAAAAAATTCGCTCAGCTTTTTAAATGTTATACTCACTAAAAATATTAGCAAGTCATAATTGGTCTTAATGAAGTATTGGGCTTTTTGGACTCGAAAAATTTTGGTCTAAAAGATGTTAATGAGAATGAGAATTTTTTGGTAAAGCAAAGCTGTCAATAGTCTTACTAAAAAATAACCTAGTTAAGTACCATGGTATCTTTGTCTTTCGTTTTAGAACTGGGACTTCATTAAGTATAGGCACTGACCTTCCTCCTGGAAGTTCCCTCAAAATCACAAACATTTTCTAAAATCTAAATCACTCGAAACCTATTCTACCCATAATCAAATTCCAGTGCATGATTAATTTTTGGAAAAACATCAACCATTGTTAGACCTTTGACTTTTTTTACAAAACTTAATTGATTAAAGATAAAATCCACAGACTAAACTTCATTCTTCACTTCAATGTTCAAGGCATTGAAGGCGCGCCTCGCTAAAATTGAGAAAAATCTTAAAATTAACAAATTGATGTCAATATGCGTTGATTTTAAATATGCATTTTAATCCTCTGATATGAATGGCAACCGTAATGCTTGCCGCAAAATAGAGTACGCTTATTTATCTGTGTTCCGGTTTATAAGGATATTAGCAACTATTTTTTCCGAGATGACTCGTTATCCATGAAAAATTAAATTAAAAAAAGATATATTTATAGAATAAAACGCATAGAGCATAAAAATAAAGTAAATATTTGAACAAACTCATTTGATGGAAGATGACAGGCAAATTGGAAAAGTATAATTTTAATCATTATATTTTTAATCAAGGCTATTAATGGACACGCATATCAAAAACGGTCTTTCTCGAATTTTTTTTGGTAAACCCATCCATAACGAGGAAGCCCATAACCAAACCATCGGTAAAGCTGTTGGGCTCGCAGTGTTTGCGTCTGATGCTCTCTCAAGCGTTGCCTATGCAACTCAAGAAATTCTACTCATATTGGCAATTGCAGGTGTTGCCGCTTTTCATCTTTCCCTTCCAATCGCAGGAGTTATCATTCTCCTTTTGGCCATCCTTACCATGTCATATCGACAAACAATTTTCGCTTATCCTGATGGTGGTGGCGCATACATTGTAGCTAAAGACAATTTAGGTGAAGGGGCCGCACAGACTGCTGGTGCGGCACTTTTAATGGATTATATTCTTACAGTTGCCGTCAGTATCTCGAGTGGTACAGATCAAATCGTCTCAGTTTTTCCAAATCTTCTTCCTCATCAAGTAACTCTATGCTTGGGCTTGATAGGCTTTATGATGTTAATGAATCTTCGAGGAGTGAAGGAGTCGGGGACGGCTTTTGCTTTTCCAACTTATTTTTTCGTAATCATAAGTTCATGTACCGTGTGTATTGGTCTTTGGAAATCATTTCACGGCACACTCATGGCCGTTGAAGGCGTAGATATGATTAAGACAACGATACAACCTTTAACAATGTTTTTAATTCTTCGTGCATTTAGTAGTGGTTGCACAGCGCTTACTGGAGTCGAGGCCATTTCAAATGGTATTACAGCTTTTAAAGAACCTCGAAGTAAAAATGCTGCCAACACGATGATCTTCATGGGGCTTATTCTAGGATTTCTATTTCTTGGAATTACATATCTTTCAGTTCATATTCACGCGTTACCTTCAGAGAGCGAAACTATTATTTCTCAACTTGGTCGTAGCATTTACGGCAAAGGTCTCATGTATAATCTTCTAATGGCCGGAACGACTATTATCTTGATAATGGCCGCTAACACTAGCTATGCAGATTTCCCCAGGCTGTGCGCTCTTCACGCGGGTGATGGATTTTTACCTCGTCAATTAACTTACAAAAGTGGGCGTTTAGTTTTTAGTTGGGGAATTATTTTTTTAAGCGTGTGTGCGGGAGCTCTCATTTTTATTTTTAATGCTCATACCTCAGCACTCATTCCTCTTTATGCGATTGGCGTTTTTATGAGCTTCACTCTTTCTCAAGTTGGTATGGTTGTACGTTGGCAGAAAATTGGAAAGAAACTGGCCCATGAACATGAATTAAAAGGTCAAGAAGAAGCTCATCATTTAAAAGGATGGCGCTTTAAACAAATGATCAACTTCGTAGGCGCACTGGCTTCAGGATTGGTTATGGCGATTTTTGCTATCACAAAATTCACCTCAGGTGCTTGGGTAACCGTCTTTTTAATTCCGGCCATGGTTTGGATCTTCTTCCGCATCCATAGTCACTATAAACGTGTCGGGAAATTTCTTACGCTTCCATGGAAAAAGATTTCTGTTTCATCTTACCCACAAATGAAAACGATCATACTCGTTGATGATGTTAATACTGGAACTCTTCGTATGATTCGTTTTGCTAAAACTCTAGGACATCCTTGGATTGCCCTACATGTAAACTTTGACCACGCTCGAGCTGAAGCAGTACAAGAGAAATGGAATGAGTTAATTGGAGAGAGTGAGCTCGTGTTCCTGTACTCACCATATAGATTGCTTCTTGAGCCAGTTACAGAATTTCTGCGCAAGTTAAAAGTTGATATGCCACATGGGGTTGTTCATATAATCACAGGTCAGCTTGTTGTTCCCGGAAATTTTGGACACCTGTTGCACTCTAAAAATGCAAGAGGTCTCTATGATGAACTACAAAAAATAGAAAGTGTTATTGTCACAGCTGTTCCTTATCATTTGGAAAAAAGAGAAAGAAAAACTAATCCAAAAGTTAATGAGATCGAGTGATCAGTATCTCAGTAGAAAAAGTTGTCATTTTTAACTAGGCAGTTCCTCTAAGTTGAACTGCCATGCCATTTTCTTTTCTTCCAACTTTAGTTGTTACTGATTCAATCAATTTAACTAATAGAGTTTCTGGTAATGGTTCATTATCATCTCCTAAAAAAAGTGGTTTCAGATCTGGAAAAGACATAATAGTTTCCATAGAGCTAACAAGTAATTTAAAGATAGGTCGAATTGAGGCTTTTTAATTACCAATCCTCGACATCATCGAAAATGTTCATGCAAGAATCGGAAGCAATGTTGATTATGATTCCATCAATGATAACGATTTATTAATTTGGGATCAATTCAGAAAAGGTGACATTGATAAAATTTTTTCGTTTTGTATTCCGATTAATACATTAGTCGCAAAACATTTCGATAGTCATGGGATTTTGAAAAATACGTAAGCGAAGAAGTTGTTGAGTTGTTAATTAAAGAAGCCCCCGTGACTTTTTGCAAAGCTCATTTTCTAGGTGCGTGGCCAAAGTTGATAAAAAAATCGGTAATCTTAAAAGCACTTCAT
>JACMRM010000273.1 GCA_014376445.1 Bacteriovorax sp.
AAGAAATTAACAATGGAAGATATGTCAGGTGGAACTTACACTTTTACAAATAACGGATCTTTCGGGATTCTTATTGCTACTCCGGTTATCCTTCAGCCTCAAGTCGGGATCTTCTGTGTTGGTACAATTGCAAAACGCCCGATCGTAACTAAAGACGATGCTATCGCTATCCGCCAGATGATGTACGCAACTCATACATACGACCATAGAGTTATCGATGGTGATGTTGGATCAAAATTCCTTCGTCACGTAATCAACACTCTACAGACTATGGATCCAGCGGGGTTATTCTAATGAATAAATTATTTGCTCTTGGATTTTTATTTCTGCTGGCTTCCTCATGTGCATCCCACCCCGACGTACGTCCGGGGTTGGATGGCATTCATACCATCACTGTTCATGGTGAAGAGGTGAAGGACACTGAAAGCAATGCCAACAAACAAATCAGATCATACTGCAAGGATATGGGGAAAATTCCTGATTATCTTAGCGATGAATCTTTTAAAGCGACAGATAAAGAAGTTGATGCCAACGCTCCGATGAAGGAATTCAAAAAGGCCGAAGCAGCTGCGACTGACGTAAAATTTAAATGTGTTGATAAACAATAAAGGTAAAAAATGAAAACAATCGCTGCTCTATTACTGGTTCTGGTTTCTGCAAGTGCATCAGCGTATGTTCCTCTTTACGACGTTGCCCGTACAGACGCAGGAGTTGAGCTGACAATTACAAATGATAACGAAAAGGTTCAGTTGTGCTCTTATCGTTTTTCATGGTTCGAAGGTATGACTTATAAAAAATTCAACGGAAAAATTTCAATGCTTCCGGATGAAGTTAAAGTTTTTGAAGTTAAGCTTGATATCGCGATTAAAGTTCAAAACCTTAAATCTGCTGTTGAGTGTGAATAAATCGATTGCATGTCAAAAAAAATCTCAGGTTTTACATTTATAAAAAATGGTCTCACACTCGGCTATCCAATTCTCGAGAGTGTGCTGTCGATTGAGTCTATCTGCGATGAAGTGATTATCAATGTCGGCTTCGACGACCAGAATCTTCAAAAAGATGACGGTACATATGCTTATCTGAAAGAAAATCTTAAAGCCGACAAATATAAATTTGTGACCAGTTGGTGGGATCCATCAATCACAAAAAATGGGTTGATTCTTTCTCAACAAACTAACATTGCTCTTAGGGAATGCACTGGCGATTACTGCATGTATATCCAGGGCGATGAATGTGTTCATGAAGACGATTTAAAATCAATTCAAGAGGGCGTAGACGAGATGGAAAAAAATCCAGTGATCGACGGCCTCATTCTTAATTACATGCATTTTTACGGCAACGTAGACACTTTTAAATATACCCGCAATCTTTACCGCAGAGAAGTCCGCCTCGTTCGAAATCACAAAGGGATCAAATCGTGGCTTGATGCTCAGGGCTTCCGGGCCGCTGACGATACAAAAATTAAAGCACGCTTGATTTCGGCAAGAATTTTTCATTATGGCTGGGCACGTGCTCAGCAGGTGATGAAAAAGAAAATTCAGGTTTTTGATACGTTTTATCACGGGCAGGATCATGGAAGACAAGTTGGACAGAAAGAATTCCAGTACGAAAGAAACTGGGGACTTAAAAAATTCAAAAAAACTCATCCTAAAGTTATGAAGAACTGGATTGAAAAAAATAAAAATCCAATTGATCTGATGGCACTTCCGCTGACACTTGACTGGAATGTTCCGGGTCTTATGTTTACTGACTGTATTGAATCCGTGACTGGATTTCGTATGGGCGAATACAAAAATTACCGAAAAATTTAATAAGTGCACAAAATATCAAATATTTTTTTCCGAGACTCTTTGAAATCATAAATGCAAAGTCGCCGGTGAATCTTGGTGTTTGTTATGAAGTCCCCCGGGAGAAGTTTCGCGTGCGTATGAATGTATGTATATGGCCGTCACCGAAGTGACGTCTTTTGATAAGGTTCCTGAAGGAATGTCTTCGTTCACAATCCTGGCAGGTGAGCACGCTTTCTTTACTCACAAAGGTGCTCGTAAATTTTCAGGTAGTCATCGGCCGCTTTTTTCCAGTCAAACATTTTAGACCTTTCAATTAAACGTTGTTTCTTTTCCGGTGTGAAGTGCTTCATGCCGGAAACAAAAACATCTCTCATATGTTCTGCTTCGAAATTTTTGAAATAATAAGCATCTTCACCGCCAATTTCAGGCAATGACGTTTTATCGGAAATAAAAAGAGGAAGGCCAAGGCTCATGGCCTCGGCCACGGGAAGTCCAAATCCTTCAAGCAGTGAAGGAAATAAAAATGCAGAAGCATTCATGTAGTACCAGACTTTGTGAGCTTCATTGATGGTTCCAATTAAAAAGAATCTATCTTTTAGTCCTTCTTCATCAATTCTACTCTGCATGTCTTTGGCATAAGAATGAAATGTTGTACCTGCCAAAACAATTTTATAATCAGGAACAAGTTTTAAAAAATCGATCAAGACATGGAAATTTTTTTTTGGAAGAACTGTACCCACGGAAAATAAAAAATTTCCATCTGGAACAAACGCCGGTTTTTCACCGACTTTTCCCAATGAAATACCATTGTAGATGACTTGTGTTTTTATTTCATTGATTTTGAAGTTGCGGGCCACTTCTTCACCTGTGAATTTTGAAATGAAAGTAATCCTATCAGCGCGGTCAATTTTTTTCTGCATGTTTTTGCGGTAGAATTCGCCAGTTCCATAAGATGAATTTTCATAAAGCGCATTCAGGTCGTGAATCGTCAGAATATATTTTGTCTTTGAAGACCACGGCATAAAAGGCGAGTCCTGATGAACAGCATGAAAGACATCAGTCTTCGGAAGAATAAAGGGAATTTTTTTTGCCAGCTTCTGGAATTTTCCGGGTCTCCAGTAATGAAGATTGAGCTGACTCTTATCAAAAAATGTTTTCAAGTGTGCGCAGTACTGTCCCAGTCCCGAGTAAGGATCTTTTATCTTTTCAAAATCAATCAGGATTTTTTTAGTCATAGATTTTTGATCATATCCTCAAGACCTAAGGGATAGATGTTAACACCTTCTGCTTTGATTTCTTCCCGCGATCTCCAGACAGCTTTCGCAATCTTTAGATTTTAGAATTTATTAATGTAGGTAGCAAGTTGAGGAAAGTCGATAAACGGATTTCTATTGTTCTGATATTTATACACCAGCTCATTTCTAGCTCTTTCCGCATCATCAACCGGATCTAAATCATTCCATCTTCTTAAAACTGATTCTTCAGACATAGGAATTTTCATTTTGTATCTTACTGAGAAGTAAAAAAGTGCGCGTGCAACGTTACCCTTGTGCTCTGTAGGCGGCTCAAATAGATCATCCGCTCCACCTGCAGCTGAAACTCCTGATTTAGAAGCGGTACACTCTGACTGAGCAAGTTGCCCGTTGTCAGAAGCGATATCAGCGAAATCGTAATTTCCCCTGATTGAGTTTGCTCTTGAATCACTTGCGAACAAGTGATTCAAGTCAGATTTTTGCATTTCAGTTGGGTACTGGCCTGTAAATTTACTTTGAGGCCATGTGTGCTCGCAGTTTAGTTTATTTGAGTTTGGAATTGTGAAAGGCATAATGTCGTTACCTGTGAAAATCTTTTCGCAGTAGACGTCTTTAATTGAGTACTGGCCGTTGTTGTTTTGAAGAGCAATGACTCCAAAAAGAACTTTTCTCGCTCCGCTATAGCCCAGAACCAGCTGCTGATAACATCCTTGTGCAGATGAATCGCATCCTAATGTATCTCTTCCGCCAGCTGTATTTTTTTGGTGGGTGCTGTTTAGAAGTGTGTTGATTTCAGTTTTTAGTGCATCGTCTTTTACAGACCCTGCAGAAAATTTTTGGACGAAAGTTTCCGGATAATAATTGGCCTCTCCAGAAGCTTGAGCATTTGATACTAGAGCAAGGAAAAGAGCACTTAGAATTTTTTTCAAAATCATTCCCTTTGTAAAAGTCGTAATGGCCCTTGCAATGTAAAAGATGAGATTAGGTAAGGCCAATGTAATGTATTAGGTTCCCTTAAAAAAATACTTACATTTTTTGTGAAATCCTTACTTCGAATCCCTTGTTAGAAATCAGAAATCTGATCAACTAATTCCGGATGATCAATAAATGGATTTTTGTTCCCTTGAAGTTTTTCAATATCATTATTACGAGTTCTCTCTGCATCATCAACTGGATCAAGATCATTCCATCGTCTTAGGAATTCTTCTTGTGCAGCGTCGATTGGAGCTTTGTAACGAATAGAGAAATAAAATAACGCACGAGCGACATTACCTTTGTGCGATAGAGGTGGCTCGAAAAAAGTTTTCCCGCCAGACGTTACCGATGGCCCTGATTTAGAAGCATCACAATCTTTTAGATTTATATTTTCTGTTACGTCAGCGAAAGCAAAATTTCCTCTCGTAGAGTTGGCCTTTGAATCAGTTGGAAATAAATGGTGAAGATCTGATTTTTGAGTTTCTGTAGGGAAGCCGCCAACGAATTTTGATTGAGGCCATGTGTGTTCAGTATTTAACTGGTTTTGATCCGGAAGATTTCCCGGACCCACACCTTTTGTGTAATGGATTCCGCAATAAAGATCAGTGATAAAATAACCGTTATCATCTTTTTCTAAATACAGTTGTCCGAACAAAAGTTTTTTTGCTTTGTCGTATCCAACAGCATGATGATTTTTTGTAACTTGTGCATAGAGGTCTGCTTTAAGAGCAGTATCTTTTGGATTCGGTGCAAATGCATTTGCATTAAGAGAAAGAAAACATAAAAGTAAAAAACTCATGACATAATTTTTTTTCATAACTCATCCCTTGTTTTATAGTTGGCAGCATAAAAAAAGATTATGAGTATGACTAATAATTTTAATTAGGATTTCGTTAAATCATATTTAATGTAAGAGAATGTTTTATTTTAGCGTCTCAATACGCGCTTTGATACCAGCTTCTTTTCCAAGATTTGTCGGACGATAAAAAACCGGAGTTTCCATTGGAGAATAAACTTGTTTAACCCAGTGTCCATCATACGAATGTGGATACAAATAAGGCTTAGTTTCAGGCGGTGGATAATTTCTTAAATGATTTGGCACTTCAATCGTAGAATTTGTTTTGACGTGTTCCAGCGCTTCATTAATTGCGTTGTAAGCAGCATTACTTTTGAATGTTGAAGCTAAATATGTTGTTGCTTGAGCAAGAATAATTCGCGCTTCAGGCATACCAATTTGCGAAACTGATTGAAGAGCAGCGAGCGCAAGTGGAAGTGCCGTGGGATCAGCATTGCCCACATCTTCGCTGGCAGAGATAACTAAACGACGAGCGATGAAAACTGGATCTTCTCCGCCGTCAATCATAACAGCTAACCATAGTATGGCAGCTTGCGGATCACTTCCTCTGATCGATTTAATGAAAGCAGAAATCACATCGTAATGTCTGTTGCCACCTTTATCAAAAGCGCGGGCATTTTCGATGATCAACTCTTTAACAGATTCTTTAGTAGGCTCATGCAGCTTTAAGGCAGCTTCGAGAGAGTTGAGTGCCACTCGTGCATCGCCGGCAGCATAACTTGCAATCGTATGAACAAATTCTTTTTGAAAAGTTAATCCGGTTTTTTTGAGAGCATTATCTAAAATTGTCTCAATCGATTCAGTATTTAAAATCTTCAGCTCGATAATATGCATGCGTGAGAGCAGTGCTTTATTTACAGAGACACGCGGGTTTTCCGTCGTCGCACCGATCAGAGTGAAAGCTCCGACTTCTATATAAGGAAGAAGAGCGTCCTGTTGGGCCTTATTGAAGCGGTGGATTTCATCAATAAAGATAATCGAATACTTTCCCGTAAGATTCTTGTAGTCATGGGCCTCTGAAATAATCTTCTTTAAGTCGGCCACTCCACCCAAAACGGCATTAAACGTATGGAATTCTTTTTTAGACCTGTGAGCAAGCAGGCGGGCAAGGGTGGTTTTCCCTGTTCCTGATGGGCCAAACAGGATGATAGAGGGGAAATTTTGTTCATGTAGGTAAGGATATTTTTGAAAAATTTCCGAATGGCCGATAAACTCAGAGAACTCTTCGGGACGAATTCGGTTGGCCAAAGGCGAATGGGCCAGGTTTTCGCCTTCAGAGAGGTCTGTGTCAAATAATGAAGTTTGTTTTTTTACCATAACGTACCCGAAAGTCATTGACTGAAAGACGCTCGTTATCTTACATTGTTAAAACTTTTATAACCACTACAATTTGTAGTCCCTAATGCCAAGAAAGAGGAGGTGACTTAAAATGGCTCAAGATCCCAATTCAGCAATTACTGTTATGATCGACGAAAGATCTGGTGTGGAGCGCTCTCTGAAGAAATTCAAGAGAATGTGTGAATCATTTGGTGTTGTACGCGAGTACAGAAAACGCCAAGAGTACAAAAAACCTTCTGTAAAGCATAAGGAAAAAACCGAAGCAGCAGACAAGAGAAGAAAGAAAACAGCAATGAAATCTACAAGAGTTTCAAAGTACTAGTTTACTTTAAAATCAAGGCCTCGAATGAGGCCTTTTTTTTAGGATTCATATGAACATCCAAGTCATCAATGAAAAATTAAAAACATTACCCGAATGGTCATACCAGACGGAAACAAAATCTCTGGTTAAAGCTTTTAACTTTAAAAGTTATTCAAAAAATATCAGCTTCGTAAACGCAGTCGCATGGATTGCAAATAAAATGAATCATCATCCTGATCTCGAAGTCACTTTTAATAAATGCGTTGTTAAAATCACGACTCATGACGAAGGCGGACTCAGTGAGAAAGATTTCGAATTAGCAATGAATATTGAAAAGTTATAATGATCTTTTTATATTTCTTTTTGTTGCTGATTGGGTACAATTTTCGTGATGTATTGTTACACTAAATCACAAAAACTTGATTTCCTCATTCCTTCGATTATTTTAGTTGCTTTCATTTTTTTATTTCACCAAACTTTTCTTGATGAATGGCTGGCCGGTCATTTTTATGTTCAGGGCAGCTCATGGATTTATCGCGACAATTTTATCCTGGAAAAAATACTACATAAGGATGGAGTTATTTTCAGCACGACTATTCTTGTAGTCGTATGCGGATACTGGCTTTATTTTTGGAGAACAAAAAAAAATGAAAAGCACAGAGATTATCTGGGGTTTATTGTTGCGGCGACGGTTCTTACGATTGTAAGTGTCTTCTTTCTAAAAAGATGGTCCACACTACCATGTCCATGGGATCTAGTGACCTTTGGAGGAGATAGAGCGCCCCCGGCTTTGTGGCAGATGTTTTCAAGCAAGCTTCCCAATGGAAAATGTTTTCCGGCCGGACACTCTTCAGGTGGTTATGGATTTTTATCGGTCTATTTCGGTTACACTTTTATTTATGGAAAAAGGAATTTCAAAACATTGATACCAGGCCTATTAATCGGAATAACTTTCGGCATCACTCAACAGATGCGAGGGGCCCATTTTCTTTCACATGACCTTACTACAATCTTAATAAGTATTTTATCTTCTTGGGTTACATCATTGGTTTATTTTTACTATAATAGAAATTATGAAAATTAAATTATCACAAACAAAGCTCACACTTCTTATATCACTGTTCTTTACTCTGTTTTACAATTTTACTTTTTTTGGGAAAACTCTTGCTATCTACCCTCTGAATTCACACAATATTCTTTTCCTGGCTTCAATCTTTATTATTATCTTAGCTGCTTCTAATTTAATGCTCAGTGTTTTGCTGTTCATCATGAACTCCATCATGAGACTGGTGCGCTTTAAAGTTATCTATAAAAGATTTTTTCTCGTAGTTTTTTTCCTGGCGATGCTTGGTGCATACGTGATGGACAGTTATGGTGTAGTGATCGACGATACAATGTTGTTAAATATCGTCAAGACTGATGCAAAAGAGTCTTTGGATCTGATCACTTGGAAACTTCTTATCTACTTTATCTTTTTATTTTTACTGCCAATGCTGGTGATTTATAAAACAAAAGTTGAAGAGGTCTTATTTAAAGCAGAGCTTATTGCAAAACTAAAAACTATGGCGATTTCTGTCGTTGTCATCTTTGCAATGGTTTTTTCATTCAGCAAATTTTACGCTTCATTTTTACGCGAGCAAAAGCCACTTCGTTATTATACCAATCCGACATACTGGATTTATTCAATGGGAAAATTTGGAACGAGTTTTTTTAAAAATCCAAACAAGACACTAGAATCCCTGGGCGTGGGCTCAGTTATTCATTCGCATAACTCTGATCGGGATCTAGTCATTCTTGTTGTTGGCGAAACAGCAAGGAGAGATAAGTTTTCATTAAATGGAAATACACACGAAACAAATCCGCTTTTGCAAAAAGAAAATGTTGTGAGTTTTACAAATGTAACGTCATGTGGAACTTCAACTGCCATTTCTGTGCCGTGCATGTTCTCAAATTTTGGGCGCAATAAGTTTAGTCCAGAGAATGCGGCCACTACAGAAAATCTTCTCGATGTTTTATCTCATACGAAAGAAGTGGATATTTTATGGCGCGATAATAATTCAGACTCCAAAGGTGTGGCAATAAGAGCGAAGTATGAAGATTATAAAACTTCTGCGACAAATACGATCTGTGATCCTGAGTGCCGGGATGAAGGAATGCTTGTCGGTCTTCAGGACCATATCAATAACGCAAAAAAACAAAATGTTTTCATAGTTCTTCATCAGATGGGTAATCACGGCCCTGCTTATTATAAGCGCTATCCAAAAAAATTTGAAATCTTCAAACCCGTTTGTCTGACCAGTGAACTTGAAAAATGTTCTAATCAAGAAATCGTGAATGCTTATGATAATGCGATTTTATACACCGATTATTTCTTATCAAAGGTCATCGAACTTCTGAAGGACAATAATGGAAAGTTTAATACGGCGATGGTTTATATAAGCGATCATGGAGAGTCATTGGGAGAAAATGGTATTTATCTGCATGGCCTTCCTTACATGATGGCCCCTAAGGAGCAAAAGGATATTGCGCTTATTATGTGGTTTGGTGGTGGAATGGAAAAAGAAACCAACTATGTATTGTTGAAGAATAAGCTCAATGAGCCTTTATCCCATGATAATGTTTTTCACACAATTTTGGGGATGTTTGAAGTAGAATCTTCTACTTATAGACCTGAGATGGACATCCTTCACGGAATACATGTTCAGCCAAATCAAATGATTAAGAAATAATAACATAAGGCACATTACAATCCTGCCATGTTAATTCAAGAAATGAGTAAACAACCTGTAATATGTTACGTATGATAATTATTTATTGAAGGAGACTTAAATGAAACTGATGATACTGGGGCTGCTACTTTGCTTGAACCTATCACAATACGCTTGTGCTCAAAACAATCTTTTTGATTCTAAGAATGTGCTAGGTCCTTATCCTGCTTTAGGCTCAGAAGAAGAAAAACAAGACATCCAGCAACTGCTTTATTACCAGCAAACAAGAACAACTGAACAATGTGCAACGGCCCAGGCAGAAGCTAACAATGGCAGTTTAGAAACATTTTTTGGCGGCAATCACGGCCTTTTAAGTGCTGCTGAATTAAATAAAGTCCAAAGTAAGCTTAAGTGGGTGACTGTAAAGACTGGTACTAAAATTTTTTACTATAAAACGAAATTTGACCGTCCAAGACCTTATGTAACACATCCTGAAATCAAGCCATGTGTCGATCTTGAAAATAGCAAATCTTATCCAAGTGGGCATACAACTCTTGCAAGAGTTTACGGCAGAATCCTTGCCGTTATTTTTCCTGAAAGAGCGGCCTTGTTCATGAAACGTGCTGACGAAGTTGCCTTGAATAGATTAATTGGCGGGGTTCATCATCCAAGTGATGTAGTTGCCGGAAAAAAATTAGGTGATTCAATTGCCAATGATTATCTGGAAGATGGTAATTCTTTTTATCAATTACAGACTCTAAATAACTAAGATTTCTTTAGATATAAAAAAGCTGGAGCGAAGATCAAAATCACTCCAGCTTCTTAAAGACGAACTAGTTCCAGATTCCTTTAATGACTGGTGCCTTCAAATCCTCTCTACCAAGATTCCCAATACCAAATTCATCTTCAATCATTTTCAACAAGGCAGGATGATGGATTGTCTGAGCATTTTGAGTTCCAGCTTTAATCTTTGAACCCACTAGCACTGTATAGATCTGGTTATTAGGTGATGAGGGCCCGCTCTCATCAAAGGTGACTATGAAAAGCACATCTCCCAGCTTCTCTGGTGCCGAGAGAATTGTTCCGAATGTATTGTTAAGCCATTTACCAGCATAATCAACACCTGTGTCGTGACCGTCGTTCTTCATGTTTGGTATGTACATTGAAAATTCAGGAAGTGCTCCTTTTTTGAAATCATCTGAAAAAGCGATAGCATCTTCTACATTCATACATCGTGAACTGTTTTGAGTGACATCAAGAAAGCTCATAAAAGGAACATGTTTTCTTTCATACTGACCTGAAGACTTTCCAATGAAGCACTTACCCGGGAAATTTTCAGCATAAACTTTCCATCTGAGATTTGCTTTCTCCAGAAGGTCTCCTACGTGAGTGTCTTTAAGGTCGACAACATTATCGTTGCTAACGCCAAGTTTTGATCCTGCGATCATCGCAATATAATTTCCCTGAGAAGGGTGAACTTCTGCCGTGAGATTGGTGAAAAGAACTCCGCTTTTTGCGAGCTTTTTAAAATCAGGTTGTGCTAAGGCCTGAGCGTAATTTGTATTTTCGAAAACAATCCAGACAACTTTTTTAAAATGGTCATTCACTGTAGCGGCAGCAGAAGCTGATATTGAATTTAAAACCGATAGGACTAAAAAAGACATAAGATGATTTTTCATGTTCTCTCCTTAGGGTTATTACTAATTTAGGAGAAGATTTTTTATATGAAAATAAAGATTCACAGTCATTGCAGAGGTGTAATCTACGAAAACAGGTGTGTATCTATTACAGACTTGTAATAGAAGGCAATTGAATTAGTCCTTTGCAGAGGATACAATCAGTATAGAGGATCCTATGAATATATTATTTATTGAAGACGATTATAAACTTTCAAGTTTTGTATCCAATGGTCTTGCGATGGAAGGATTCGACATCGACCATGCTGCTGACGGAGAAATTGGGCTTAATAAAATAAACAATTCTATTTATGATCTTATTATCCTGGATATGATGCTTCCTAAAGTTGATGGATCAAGTATCCTTGCTCATCTCCAGACAAAAACTAACCCACCACCTGTTTTAATTCTAAGTGCAAAAGAATCTGTGGCAGATAGAGTGAAAGGTCTTAGAGACGGGGGAGATGATTATCTGGTGAAGCCTTTTTCTTTTACTGAACTTCTGGCACGTGTAGAAGTATTAATTAGAAGAAATCAGCGCCACACTCGAACTGTTAATTTAAATTTTGAAGATATTCATATTAATTTAGATACTAGAGAGACAAAAAGAGGCGACATGAAGATAGAACTTCATCCTCGCGAATTTACTCTATTGCATTTTTTAATGAGCCAGCCTGAAATTGTTGTTACTAAATCACAAATTCTGGAAAAGGCATGGGGCTATAACTTCGACCCGCAAACCAATGTCGTGGATGTTTTAGTCTGTCGATTGAGAAATAAAATCGATAAGGATTTTGAAGTTAAAACAATTCATACAATTCGTGGTGTCGGTTATGTTCTTAAAAAAGGTTAAGTCCCGTCTCTCCCAGATCAGTTATCGTCTCGCTATAACTTACCTTTGTTTTTTCATTCCATGCTATTTAATTACCTTTGGTGTGTTTTACGCATGGACTTCGGGTTTTCTGGAAAGCCGCGATCAAGATTTAATCGAAGCTAGGATTACTCAATACCAGGAAATCGTCGAAAAAGAAGGCGTCGAAGGGCTGAAGAGGATCTATAGTGACTCTAAAATGCGCTCAGGGGCTTCAAGGTTTCTATTGCAGATCTTAGATACAAATGGAAACGAGCTTTTTTTTCATATGAGCGAAGAGCTTGAACAGGAATTTGAAAATGTTCAAGAGCAACTGAAAATCTCCCGTAATCTAAAAAATGGGAAATGGTTTTATCTGGAATCAAAAGATCATGATAATGATGCCATAGAAGTAAAAACTGTCATACTTAACAATAATCTCAGGCTCAATGTCGGTGCGAGTACAGATAGTAGAGATGAGCTGCTGGAAAAATTCCAAGGGATTTTCCTGACAATTTTTATTCCTCTACTCTTTTCCTCAATATTATTTACCATAATTATTGCTAAAAAATTTTTAAGCCCTATCAATAATCTTTCAAGTCTTATTAAAGAAATTAAAGGCGGGAACTTATCACCAAGGGCCAAGCTTCCTCAGTTTCAGGATGAACTTTATGAACTCACTTCCACATTCAATGACATGCTTTCTCAGGTTGAATATTTAATTGAAGCTATGAAGGATACTCTGGATAATGTGGCCCACGATTTAAGGACACCTATTGCCAGAGCCAGGCTTGCCGCTGAGCTGGCACTAAAAAGCGGTTCACCTGAAAAACTAAAAATTGCTGCGGAAGAAAGCGTAGAGAATCTGGATAATATTTTAAAAATGGTCCAGACAATTATGACAATGTCTGGACTCAACACTAAAACATATTCTCTAAACAAGGAAAAATTTCCTGCTAATAAAATTATTGAAGAAATCGTGGAACTTTATATTTTTGTAGCAGAAGAAAAACATATTACGATCATATCTAATTGTTCGACGGGGACAATCGTATTTGCTGATCGTTTAATGGTGAGACAGGCCCTTGCCAATCTTCTGGATAATGCGATCAAATATTCACCCCACAACACTCAAGTTACTGTGGAATGTTATACTGAAGGCCCTGAAGTATGTTTTATCATAAAAGATCAAGGACAAGGGATTTCAGCAGACGACATGCCTCGCATCTGGGAAAGACTTTATCGAGGGGATAAAAGCCGCCATGAAAAAGGTTTTGGCCTGGGCCTGAGCCTTGTGAAAATTTTTATTGAATCAAATGACGGGCAAGTCACTGTTGAAAGTACTGAAGGAAAAGGCTCCATTTTTAAAGTAAAGTTTCCGTTAGTTTGACACGCTGAAAACATTATAAGCAAGTAATTTTTTTATTTACATTTCTCATACTTTAAGTCCTATTTCCAAGATAGAATTTCCTCACTTATGTTCAAGGTGACTACACGTTATTTAGCCGCTACCTTCATTCCTCCATTTGTGGTTGGTTTTATTTTTTTCGTGGCCTTTCTTAACACTTTTTATATGTTCAGGATCATTGATCTTATCGTTACCAAAGGAGTAGAGATTTCGATAGTTTTAGGGATGGTGCTCAATCTGAGTGTAACGTTCTTTTCTCTTGCTGCTCCTTTGGCAGCTTTTTTTGCCACTCTATATACCCTCAATAAACTAAGTGATGATTCTGAAATTATTGCTATGAGATCTTTTGGTATAACTAAATTTAAAATTTATTTTCCATTTCTTTTGGTGAGTCTCACTATTGCATTGATGATCGTTTCTCTCGATAGCAATTATATTCCTAAAGCCAATTCAAATTTTAAGAATACAGTTATGAAGCTGACTTCAAAGGGAATGTTGACCAGGATTCAATCCGGCCATTTTTTTACCGACATCCCCAATGCCACATTGTTTGCAGAAGGAGTTTCAACTGAAGGTGATAATTTTACAAATATCTTTATTCATGTAAAAGAAAAAAGTTCAGGTGAGGAAAGAATCATTTTTGCAAATCATGGCTCTTTGATAAAACTTTATGCAGATGGATGGCACGCCCCTAGTTTGAGAATGCATCTTACCGAAGGTAATATTGCAAAATTAAGTATAAGTGGTGAGCAGATAGAAAAAATTCTTTTTCATGAATATGATTTTCCTATTTTTAGTGCCGACTTCGCTTCAGAAATGCTGGATAAAGACAGTATGAAAACCAACAGAGAACTTAAAAACGCAATTGAGAAACGTCAGAAAGATTATGTCTTTCTCGAGAGAACTCCTCCTGCAAATCCCGAAGAGGTAAACAGCAGGAAAAATGCGAGACATTTAATCACCAAGTCCAGGATAGAGTATTTTGCAAGGTTTATTACATTCCCACAGATTGTACTTTTTGTTCTTCTTGGATTTTCTCTGGGAATAAAAAATGTAAGAGGTGGCGGTGGAAACAATACTATTCGGGCGATTATTATTCTCCTGGGTTATTATGGATTGTATTTTTTATGCTTAAGCTTTGCTCAGAAAGAATTAATAAGTGCAACCGTTGCGAGTTTTGCTCCCAGTGTGATTCTTACATGTGTTGCGGTTTATTATTTTAAAAAATTAGATTGGGTTGGGTAGCTGTTTGTATTGGAAAGACTCATTACAGTACATCTTTGAAGATAATAAAGAATTTCGAAAAAAATAAAAATTCCTATATTAAAGAAATACTTAATAAAGTTCCAGAGGTGACATTATACTTCTGGATGGTACAAAAGCGAAAATACTTTATCTATTAAAAGTATTAATACCGTCAAAAGAGAAATTTATTACTGGCCGGCAGTCCTGGTGACATTTGCTCTGGGAACAGCGGCAGGTAACTTGAGCGCTGAAAAATTACAACTTGTTTATATGACATCTATTTTTATTTTCACCGGCGTTCTGGCTTGTCTATATTTTTACCCGTCCGCTTGGAGCATCGATTGGAGATTATCTATCCCGGCCCCTGAAGAATGGAGGATTGCAACTTGGTACGACTGTCACAAGTTTTACTTTTTTAATAATCATTTTAGTACTTGTTATTTTTTTAACCCTGACAAAAAAAGATCAGATCAAAACTTAAAAATAACAGAGCCTCAAAATCACTATAAATTTTCATTATTCATAAAGTAATATTCCCAGAACGTAATAGGATATTTTATTTTTGTCAGGATGTAAGATATGTCATTTGCTAAGGTATTAAAATGAAATCGAATGGCATCATTGTGACACCATCTCCTCGAAATTATTGCTGATTTTTAATTAAAAAGATATTTCATTATGTATCGACCAGTACTAGCATGGGAAGTCTAAATGCATAAGTCCAGTTTACATGAAGTGAGCAATGACTAAGGAGATATCATGAATATCGTTTATGTATCAGATCAGTACTGGCCTTCAGTAAGTGGTGTTCCCGTTTCAATGGATTCTTTCAAAGAGAATTTTGCAGAGCTCGGTCATAAAGTTTCATTGCTTGTTCCAGAGTACCCGGAAGCAGAACAATGGGACAAAGAAAATAATTCAGAAAATATTTTTCGTTTTCGCTCTCGTTCGATTTTCTTCAACAAAGAAAATCGTATGGTTCGTAGATCAGAAAAAAATAAGATACATGAAAGATTAAAAATCATTGCTCCAGATGTCATTCATGTTCATACAGAATTCTCGTTGGCAAAAGTTGTTATCAAGTACGCTAGAAAAAATAATATACCTGTTGTTCTGACAGCTCATACAAACTGGGAAGAGCTGATCAATGAATATATTAGTTTTATTCCCAAGAAAATTTCCCAGCTGTGTTGCCGCTCTTTTCTGAGAAGAATTTTTAACCGAGTTGATCTTGTGATTGCTCCTACCAAACTAATGGCCTCAAGATTAGTTTCCTATTCCGTAAATAAGCCAATCGAAGTTATACCCACAGGGTTATCGCTTGAAAAATTTGCTAAAAATGGACCTGTCGAATCAAATCATGAAGCAAATGTACAGTTCGAGATTCTTGCTGGAAAAGTTAAAGGAAAAAAAACATTGATGTATGTCGGAAGACTTGGAAAAGAAAAAAATATTAAATTTCTGATTGATGTTTTTCATTCAATTCAACAAACGATTAATAATGTGACATTTGTTATTGTCGGGGACGGGCCAAGTCGTGCTGAGCTTGAAGAGCATGCACGTTTTCTGGGAATTAAAGAGAAAGTGATATTCACTGGGTTTGTAGCAAGGGAGCGTTTAAAGGATTTTTATTCGCTTGCCTATGTATTTATGTTTGCTTCAAAAGTTGAGAGTCAGGGATTAGTAATACTTGAGTCAATGGCCTGCGGAACACCGGTTGTTGCCATAGGTGAAATGGGCACCAGAGCGTTAATGGCTTCAGGACGCGGCGGATTCATGGTAGATGATAATATAGATTTATTTATCGCAATGGTAGAACTACTATTGAAGGACTCAAAAGTGTATGCTGAAAAATCTGCAGAAGCTCTCCAGGAAGCTCAGGAATGGGGAAGTGAATTAATGTCATCGAAGGTGCTCACATTATATGAAGACCTTCTTGTGGAGAAAGGAAAATTAAATGCAATTCAAAGTTATGAAAAATATGTTCTTGATGATGCTGATTACTCTGACTTTATCGGTCTCGGCCACTGAGGGTAAACCCGATATTAAAAAAATTCTGGACAATGTCGACAGGCTTTATCGCTCGGAACACAGTTTCGCTACGCTTGAAATGAGAATCGAGACACCGGACTGGAAGCGCACTCTGGATATCAATGTGTGGGCTTCAGGAATTGATAAAACATTCATCAGAATTTTATCTCCACAAAAAGATAAAGGTGTTGCTACTCTTAGAATTCAAAATGACATGTGGAACTTCTTCCCGAAAATCGACAAGACAATGAAAGTGCCGCCTTCAATGATGATGGGGTCATGGATGGGTTCAGATTTTACCAATGACGATTTAGTTAAAGAAAGTACATTCTTGAAAGACTACGACTCAAAGTTATCAGAAGGCAGCGATAAAGATAATTTCTATATCGATCTCAGGCCTAAAGCGCAGACCGCAACTGTGTGGGATAAAATTATTTTGATCGTAAATAAAACAACTTCAATTCCTGTCCGTCAGGAATACTATGATGATAAAGGGACTAAGATCAGAGAGATTGTTTTTAAAGACATTAAAAAATTCGGCAACAGAAACATTCCGGCAGTTATGGAGTTGACTCCATTTAATAAGGCCGGACATAAAACTACCATCGAGTACAAAGAATTAAAATTTGATAAAGTTGAAGAATCTATCTTCTCTCAAATTAATCTTCAAAAAAGAATTTAAAACCAAAGCCACGACTACCCATGCTTATTTTAAAAATTGCATTCAGAAATATATTCAGGCAGAAGCGAAGGTCGACTTTTACCATTTTAACAATGGTCGGAGGCTACGTTCTCTTTTCATTGGCATTATCCATTTCTGAAGGAACTTACGGCACAGTCATTGAAAAGTTCACCAGATCCTATACCGGTCATTTGCAAGTTCACAGAAACGGCTACCTTGATAAACCGTCACTTTATAAAAATCTTGATGACTATCAAGCACTGAATAAAGAAATTGAAAAAATTCCCGGCGTAAAATCATGGGCACCACGAGTTTATTCAGGAGCACTTGCTTCACTCGATAAAAAAACAGCAATGGCAAAAATTATCGGGATTGATCCGGCAGCTGAGGCCCGTACTACTTCCATTAAAATGAAAATCAAAGATGGAGAGTATTTAAAAAATTCTCCTGATGTTGAAAAGAAAGTTATTGTAGGGGCCGGACTCGCTGAAACTCTGAAGCTAAAAATTGGTAGCGAAATTGTTCTGGTCGGGCAGGGAGCTGATGGGTCTATTTCAAATGATCTTTTTACAGTCAGTGGAATTCTGAAAGGTGATGTCTATTCTAAAGACCGCAACTACTGTTACATGGATATTAAAGCGGCACAGCAGTTTTTATCAATGGATTCTAACTTTCATGAAATAGCAATTATTGTCGATAATTACCAGAATGCCGAGAAAGCTTCGCTTGTCCTTGCCAATAATTTTAAAAAAGCTGGAATTGAAAATATGGAAGTGCTTTCATGGCCGAAAGTAGAAAAGCAATTTTACAATACGATGGTTTTTGAAAAAAAAGGGATGCGAATCTGCTTAACTGTTATCGTTATAATCGTGGCCATCGGAGTTCTTAATACTGTTCTCATGACTATTCTCGAGCGCACAATGGAGTACGGTGTTCTGCGTGCACTGGGAACCAGACCCGTGACACTTTTCTGGATGATTCTTCTCGAGACGGCAGGCCTTGCGATCATCTCTATCATCATTGGATTTATTTTAAGTTTTATTTTAAATTACTGGATTTCCATTTATGGAATTGATTACCCGAATCCGATCGATATTGGCGGATTTACGATTACGACAATGTATGGACTCATTTATGCCGGAGCTTTTACCGATCCTGCTGTAGTGACTTTTTTTACTGCAATTATGGTAAGTATTTTTCCTGCTTATAGAGCAATGAAAATCAATCCGGTTGAAGCCATGAGGATGAATTAATATGTGGTTAATTCTTAGACTCGCCTTCAGAAATATTTTTAGAAACAAGAGACGCACGATTCTTTCAGTGATTGCAATCGGTGTGGGGCTAGCTGCAATGATGTTTGCCGATGCCCTGATTGTCAGTCTAGGCGAGACGAT